>ONLG01000024.1 GCA_900318625.1 uncultured Prevotella sp. | reverse complement strand
GTGTGGTACAACATCGTGGACGGTCAGGTCGTCCGGCACTCCGACATAAACGTCATTTATGATTCGGAAGCGACCACGGTGATTTACACGAGGGTTGAGCTTGAGACGCCGCAAGAAACGACAAAGGAGTTTGTTGACCTCGGCCTGCCCAGCGGCACGCTGTGGGCGACGTGCAATGTGGGAGCCAGCAACCCGCACGACACGGGTCTCTTCTTTGCCTGGGGCGACACAGAAGGACACGGCAGCGACCCCTCCGACGGCTATCTGTTCAGCTGGGAGAACTACAAATGGGCAGAGGTGGCTGGCCAAGACACCTGGTTCACCAAATACTGCACCGACAGCAGCCGGGGCAAGGACGGCTTCACCGACGGCAAGGATGAGCTTGACCCGGAGGATGATGCTGCCTACGTCAACTGGGGCAGTCAGTGGCGTATGCCGAGCAAGCAGCAGCTGGACGAGCTGAAGGAACAATGTACGTGGACTCAGACCACCCTGCAGGAGGTCAATGGCTACGAGGTGACAGGCCCCAACGGCAACACCATCTTCCTGCCCACCACGAGCTGGCGTATCGACGACATGCTGCTCGACGGCGGAGCCTACTGGTCGCGCACCACCAATCCGGAGAGTGATGGCGGTGCCTACTACCTCGGCTGGGACGACTGGGGATGGTACGAATATGGCGGACGCCTCGACGGCCAGTGCATTCGTCCGGTGTTCAATGACGAATCACCGTCGATGGCTTCCACGCCACTCACCATTGAGGCGACCAGCGAAGGCGATATCACCTTCTCAATTACTTATTCCTACGACCACCCAGTGGTATTGACGCCTATCGAATATCAGGTAAATGGAGGCACCTGGACTACTTATTCGTCATGGCCGGCAGATGCAGCGGGAATCACCAGCAGCACCGGCAACTGGCCTGTCACTTTTGGTGATGGCATCCATGTTAACGCAGGCGACAAAGTAGCTTTCCGTGGCACCAATGCTTCATATCACGGCAATGGCAATGGTTATGAATGTCATATCACCAGCACTGCCGATGGGTATGTCTATGGCAATGTGATGAGCCTGATAGATGCCGACAACTATGCTACCTTAAAGACACTCACGGGTGATTGGAACTTTGGATACCTCTTCTGTGCTGGCTATAACGATGAATATGCACCAATAACCAATACCACTATCAAGAGTCATCCTGAAAACGACTTGGTGCTGCCAGCCACGACCATTACTCCCGCATGTTATTTTGGCATGTTTGCAGGATGTTTGGGACTTACCCACGCACCCGAATTGCCTGCTACCACGTTGGAGGCACAGTGCTATGCAGAAATGTTCCGTGCCACAGGACTGACGGTGGCGCCTGAATTGCCTGCTACGGAGATGCGCCCCGATTATTACAATAGCCCAGATGACTATTCCTTTGGAACCATGGACTGCTACATGCAGATGTTCCAGGACTGCACAAGCCTAACGGAGGCTCCTGAACTACCTGCCACCACACTTGCACATGGTGTCTATCAAAATATGTTCCAAGGATGTACCAGCCTTCAAAAGGCTCCCGTCCTGCCAGCAGCGAAAGTCGCTGATGGAGCGTACTACCGGATGTTCTATGGCTGCACATCTCTTAACTACGTGAAGTGCCTCGCCACCGACATCGGCGAAGAATGGGCGGTAGAAGAGTGGGTTGGTAATGTTTCCTCCACAGGCACCTTTGTCAAAACTTACGGAATGACCTCGTGGCAGACGGGTGACAGCGGCATACCTGCCGGCTGGACGGTTAATGAGTTAGTGACTCTCAACAGCGACGATGAGGGTAATTACTGGGCAACATTCTATAGCGATGCATCTTATACCGCAGACGAAAACACAACCGTCTACACAGCAAAGGTAAGCAGCGACCAGTCGAAGGTGGTGCTGAACGAGGTCAGCGACAAGACCGTCCCGGCTGGCAATGCCGTTGTGCTGAAATCCAACGCCGCCACTGCCACCATGACTTGCGCGGTCGGTGCCACAGGAACGCTGGCCGACAACGACCTGCGTGGCTCGGCTACCGACACTGCCACACCCGACAACACCTATATGCTGGTGAAGGGCAGCAACGGCGTGGGCTTCTACCACTGGACGGGAGCCACCATACCTGCCTACAGAGGCTACCTGATGCTCAGCAGCAGTGCAGCTGCCCGTGAGTTCATGGGCATAACCACCGACGACGACAGCCCAACAGCCATCACCACGACTACGCAAACGAGCAAGGACGACGGTTACATTTACGACCTTACAGGCCGCCGGCTGTCGACAACACCGCGCCGTGGCATCTATATGAAGAATGGCAAAAAGATTGTTATAAACTGAAAACAGAAACCAATTATGAGAAAAACATCCAAAACAATAGCCGACAGCCCCCTACAGACTTACAAGAAACCATCGATAACTGTTCTGCCAACGGCAGACGCGGAGCAACTTCTGTTTGCAGCTTCTGTAGAGGATACAGCAATGGACATTGTCAACGACGAGGAAGAGGAATGGCCCGTCAATCCAGAGACAGACAAGCCATACTCTCCTTGGTAAGAGAACTCACTCCCCGCCCTATTCTGCCGCCTGCCCCCGCTCAATCAGCTCGAGCAGGCGGCTCACGGCTTCGCTCTCGGGGATGTTGCGCTCGACACACTCCTTGCCCTTGTAGAGCGAAATCTTGCCCACACCGGCACCAACGTAGCCGTAGTCGGCATCGGCCATCTCGCCCGGACCGTTGACTATGCACCCCATGATGCCTATCTTCAGCCCTACATACTGGCTTGTGGCGGCCTTGATGCGCGCTATGGTGGTGCGTAGGTCGTAGAGCGTGCGCCCGCAGCCGGGGCAGGAGATGTATTCGGTCTTGGTGAACTTGATGCGTGCGGCTTGCAGTATGGCGTCGGCCAGCTCGGTGAGCTTCTCCTGTGAGAAGTGCGGATTGACTATCTCGAGCTTGGTGGCCTTGCGGTCGATGAGCAGCGCGCCCACCGTCATGGCTGCCTTGAGCTGGAGAGTGGACCAGTCGGCATCGTCGAGCGAGAGCCTCACGGTGTCGTCGGCTATCGACTGCTCAGCCTCGGCGCGCAGGGCGGCACACTCAGCCGTCATGTCCACGAGCTGCCGAGCCACTGGTATCTCTGCTTCGGGCTCCTCGCTGAGCGACACGCGTATGGTGTCGCCTATGCCCTCGGTGAGCAGTGCGCCTATGCCCACGGCACTCTTTATGCGTCCGTCCTCGCCCTCACCGGCCTCGGTCACTCCGAGGTGGAGCGGATAGTGCATATCCTCGCGGTCCATAGCCTCGACCAGCAGGCGCACCGACTGCACCATTACCACGGTGTTGCTGGCCTTGATGGATATTACCACATCGTCGAAGCTGTGACGGCGGAAGATGCGCAGAAACTCCATGCAGCTCTCCACGATGCCTTCGGGCGTGTCACCATAGCGCGACATGATGCGGTCGCTGAGCGAACCGTGGTTCACTCCTATACGCACGGCAGTGTGGTGCTCGCGGCAGATGGCGATAAATGCGGTCAGACGGTCGTCAATCTTCTGCAACTCGGCTTGGTATTGCTCGTCGGTGTAGTCCAGATGCTTGAACTTTCGTGCCGGGTCGACATAGTTTCCGGGGTTTATCCTCACCTTCTCGGCATATCGCGCAGCCACGTCGGCCACGTTGGCATTGAAGTGTACGTCGGCCACGAGTGGCTGCCGGTAGCCCAGCCTGCGAAGCTCGGCACTGATATTGCGCAGGTTCTCGGCCTCACGCGAGCCCTGCGTGGTGAGCCTCACCAGCTCGCCTCCGGCATCGATGATGCGCCTGGCCTGTGCCACCGATGCCTCAGTGTCGTTGGTGTTGGTGGTAGTCATCGACTGTATGCGTATGGGATTGTCGCCTCCGATGGCCGTAGTGCCCACAGTCACAACCGACGAGTGCCTCCTTTTGTAGCAAGATAAGTCCATGGCAGCTCAGCATTTGAATTTGTAACCGCTCATCTGTGCGAGCTCAGCGTTGGCTTTCTCGATCTTGCTGCCCAGCGAAGCCTTGTGGTCGGCCACTCGGCGAGCCACCTCGGGGTTGCCGAGGGCTATGATCTGCGCGGCAAGTATGGCTGCGTTCTGTGCTGCGTTCACTCCCACCGTTGCCACTGGTATGCCTGGAGGCATCTGTATGATGCTCAGCATGGCATCGAGTCCGTCGAGCATACCCTTTATGGGCACACCGATGACGGGCAGCGTGGTGCTGGCGGCTATCACGCCGGGCAGCGCGGCAGCCATTCCGGCAGCTGCGATGATAACTTTCACTCCGCGCGAGGCAGCGCCCTTGGCGAAGTTTTCCACCGCCTGAGGTGTGCGGTGAGCCGAAAGAGCGTTCACCTCGAACGGTATCTCGTTTTCCTCAAGCCACTTACAGGCTTTCTCCATTACGGGCAGGTCGCTCGTGCTGCCCATGATAATGCTTACTAATGGTTCCATAATGCTTGTATTTAACGGTTGGATGGTTGGATGGTTAGATGGTTAGACGGTTAAACGGTTAGAGAATAGTTCACCTATAACCAATCACCTTTTAACATTTTAATATTTTATATGTTTAATGTTTCACCTATCACCAATCACCTTTTAATATTTTAATATTTTAATGTTTTAATGTTTTAATATTTTAATGTTTCAATCTTTTAATTATTTAATTTTTTAATTTTTTAATTTTTCCAACTACACCAGCAGTATAGTCACCGCCGAGCACAGCAGCCCCACGAAGAAGCCCACCACCACCTGCGGCAGGGTATGCTGGCGCAGTATCATTCGGCTGGTGCCCACCATTCCGCCCAGCAAAATCACCAGACAGAGCCACCAGACGGGGTTGAAGTTGAATATCAGGCTGAACGAGAGCAGCCCGCCAGCCACTCCTCCTATGGCTGCCGAGTGGGTAGACACCTTCCACCACACGTTGGTCATGGCGCAGAGCATCTGCACGGCGAGGGCCGCAATGAGTATCGAGGTGATGGTATGGGGCGTGTGGCGCAGACTCAGGATGTAGAAGCAGATGAAGTAGCAGAGTATCGAGATGACGTAGGGCACCATTCGGCGCTCGCGTACACCCAGCTGAATGGGTGTCCAGCCATGATAGCGGCGGTAGAGATGTATCAGTCGCGTGGGCAGCAGCACCGTGAAGAGCCACACTATGCCCATCACCATGAGGATGTAGTAGAGCGGAAAGGTGTTGAGATAGCTGAAGAAGAAGAGTGCCGCCAGCCCCACCAATGGCAGATAGAACGGTGTGAACATCATGCTCACAACGCGCGAGATAAGTATTATGTTCTTTTCTTTCATTTCGCTTGGTAGAAACTATTTGCGCAGACGTGCCACGGGTATGCCCATCTGTTCGCGGTACTTGCTCACTGTGCGGCGTGCTATGGGGTAGCCGTGGTCCTTCATCATGGCTGCCAGCTGCTCGTCGCTCAGCGGATGCTGCTTGTCTTCGGCCTGTATGATGTCCTTGAGTGCCAGTTTAATCTTGCGTGTGGATGTCTCTTCGCCGTCGCCGGTGGCATAGCCGTCGCTGAAGAAGAAGCGCAGGGGGAACACTCCCCATCTGGTTTCGGCATACTTGATGTTGCTCACTCGCGAGATGGTCGATATGTCGAGCCCCGTGCGTTCGGCAATATCCTTCAGTATCATTGGCCTGAGCTCGCTTTCGTCGCCAGTGGCGAAGAAGTTTTGCTGCCAGTCGATTATTGCCTGCATGGTTGTGCGCAGCGTTCGGCGTCGCTGCCGCACCGCTTCGATGTAGCCCTGAGCCTTGTCTATCTTCTCTTTAAGGTAGAGCAGAGCCTCCTTGTCCTGCCGGGTCATGCCCTTCTTGTTGTCGCGATAGGTCTCCATCATGGCCGTGAACGACGGCGACACATAGAGTTCGGGCACACCCGCCTGGTTCAGCGTGAAGCTGACGTTGCCGTCGTCGTCGGTGTCGATGATGAAGTCGGGTGTTATCTGCTGAATGTTTCGCCCTTCGGTTTCGCCCATCGATGCTCCGGGCTTGGGGTTGAGGCGGCGTATCAGCTGCTTCACGCCGTCGATCTGGGCATCGCTCAGGTGCATCGAGAGGCGCAGCTTGTCCCAGTGTTTCTTTGTGAACTCGTCGAAGTGGCGGTCTATTATCTCCCTCATCAGGCGTATGTTGTCGGCTTGTGAGGGGTTAGGGGGGATTGGAGATTGGGGATTGGTGTGGCTGATGGGTGTGGCTTGCTCCTCGGCAAGGTTCTTCAGCCATCGGTCTACCTGTATGAGCAGACACTCCTGCAGGGTTCTTGCCCCGATGCCGGGCGGGTCGAAGTCGTGGATAAGGGCGAGCACCTGCTCTATCTGCTGCTCGGTGCAGTCGATATTATGGTATATTGCCAGCTCGTCGGCTATCGAGTCGATAGGCTTTCGCAGCAGTCCGTCGCTGTCGAGCGAGCCTATCAGATATTCCATCACACCTTTCTGGTCGTCAGAAAGGTCGAGCTCCATCATCTGTTCCTTCAGCCGGTCGTAGAAGGAAACGTTGTCGCCATAGACCATTTCCTCATAGTCCTTGCTGTCTGCGGCATGGTTCTGGTAGCTGGCCTGCGGCATATCGTCGTCGCGTCCGATGCCTTGCAGGGCATTGTCGAGTGCTTCCTCGCGGTCGCTGCGCTCATTAGCTGCGTCGAAATCGTCAGCGGCAGAGCTGCTGTCGTCGTAGTCCTGCGCATCGGTGCCATCGTCGGCAGAGCGTTCTCCGGCAGCTTCGAGAGCCGGATTGTCGTAGAGCTCGGCATTGATGCTCTCCTCCAGTTCGGTGATGGGCATCTCGAGCAGCCTCACCTGCAGCATCTGCTGTGCCGAAAGGCGCTGCTGTTGCAGCTGCCTTTGCTCCTGAGTCTGAATGAGTTTCTGTGCCACGGCTGTCGGGTAGTTATTTGTTGAAGTATTCTTTCATCTGTGAAGCCAATGCGGCAAGCTTCTGCGGACTGCCGCTTCCGTAGCGGTTCCACAAATCCTGGCAGGGTTTGAGCAGCGGAGAGATTATCAGGTCGACACGGTTGAGGTAAGGGTCGCAGAACTTGAACACGTCCATCACCTCGACCACCGTGGCGGCGGGCACCTTCATCAGCCGCGCCAGCTCAGCCACCTCGGGCGTTTCGGCCACCATAGTGATTGGCGTGAGGCGGAAATAGAGGTCGAGAATCACTATCAGATGCAGCGGCATGAGTCCACCTCCGTTCTCTATCGGCTTGAAATCTGTCTCCCACGACTCTGCCGTCTCTACTCCCTCGTAGAACGTTTCGGCCTGACCGAAACCCTTCATCTGGCGCAGACGCTTCACCGTCCGGGTCAGCCGCGAGGGGTTGTTGCCGTATCGCTCCCAGAGTTTCTCCATTCGCGGAGTGTCAATCTGGCGCAGGGCAAACATCTTTTCGTAAAGAACGGTCGGCGGAACATGGGTCTCCAAAGCCAGAGCCACCATGCCTCGCGAGTAAGCGGCCTTCACTCCCGCCGGCTGCCGCAGATACAACTGCATCAGCAGAAGCCAGTAGTCATCTTGCCAGAGATTGTGCTTTGCCATAACCAACACTGTTTATTTGTCATCTTGCCGGCAACTTCTTTGCCGGCAGCCTGCACACACGCGCTTGCCGCGCGAGAGAGTGCATAGAACTTATCTGTTGCAAAAGTAGTGTTTTTTAGTTTGATAATAAAAAATATTCGTATATTTGCTCATTGTAAAATGCTTTTAGCAACACCAATCACCAATCACACACCAATGAAGAAACCACACACCGCACTGCTACTGCTCGCACTGCTGCTTCCTCTTGCCACTCTAGCGCAGCAGTCGCTGACCGACATCAATGGCCGGCGTGAACTCTCGGCAAGCAACTACCTGGCCTATCCCGGCCCGCTGCAAAGGCAGCTCACACCTGCACCAGAGGGCTACACGCCGTGCTACATCAGCCACTACGGACGCCACGGCTCGCGCTTCCTCATCGACACGATGGATTATGTGCGCCCCATCAACATCCTGGCCAAGGCCGAAGCCGAAGGAAAGCTCACCGACATGGGCTGCGACGTGCTCGACAAGGTGCGCGCCATGTACCGGGAGAGCCACAAACGATGGGGAGAGCTGACACTGCTCGGAGCGCAGCAGCACCGCGACATTGCCCGAAGGATGATGCAGCGCTTCCCCGAGGTGTTCCGCGACACGGCTCATGTCGACGCACGCTCCACCGTCGTGATACGCTGCATACTCTCGATGACCAACTGCCTGATGCAACTGCAGGCCATGAATCCGCTGCTGAGGATAAGCCACGACGCGTCGGACTTCGATATGTACTACATGAACCAGCCCGACCGCAGCCTCGACAGCGTGCGCCGAAACAGCCCTACAAGGGAGATACTGCGGCAGTGGGACGAGGAGCATCTGCACCCGCAGCGACTAATCAAGGTGCTCTTCGGCTCGGCAGACTACATTGCCGACCACCGCGAAGCGTGCCGCCTCTACCACGAACTGTTCCAGCTGGCATCGATAGTGCAGAACTCCGAGATACGCCACAGGCTGTCGCTCTACGACATCTTCACCCCCGAAGAGCTCTACGAGGTGTGGCAGCGCGAGAACGTGCGCTGGTTCCTCGACTTCGGCAACAGCGACCTCACAGGCAGACGGCTGCCATTCTCGCAGCGCAACCTGCTGCGCAACATCATAGCCACTGCCGACTCGTGCCTCCGTCAGCCCGTGCCCGGAGCCACACTGCGCTTCGGCCACGAAACGATGGTGTTGCCGCTGACCTGCCTCATGGAGTTAGATAACTTCGGAAAGTGCATCAACGACGTGACAACTCTCGAGAGCGAGGGATGGCTCAACTACCGCATCTTCCCCATGGGAGCCAACATACAGATGGTGTTCTACCGCAAACCCGGAGCACCAGTGCTGGTGAAGGTGCTGCTCAACGAGAACGAGACGCGCCTGCCCGTTACTCCCGTGACGGGTCCCTACTGCCGTTGGGACGAGCTGCGAGCCTACTATCTGGCCAAGCTAAACGCCTACAAATAGGAGCAAGGGGCTGAAAGGAAAGTAACAAAAACACTAAAAGCTATGAAAAAGAAAATCGTTTTCCTCACAGGAGCCGGAATGTCGGTAGAAAGCGGCTTCAAGACCTTCCGCGGCAACGACGGACTATGGGAGAACTACCCCGTAGAAAAGGTAGCTACTCACGAAGGATGGGAAGCCGACCCCACACTCGTGACAAACTTCTACAACTCGCTGCGCCGCAAACTCTTCGATGCACAGCCCAACGAAGGCCACCGCCTGATAGCCCAGCTGGAAGAGAAACACGACGTGGTGGTGGTGACGCAGAACGTAGACAACCTGCACGAGAAGGCCGGCTCAACCAACGTAATCCACCTGCATGGCGAGCTGACGAAGGTATGCTCGTCGCGCGATGCCTACGACAGCCGCTACATTCGCGAACTCACAGCCGACAATCCCGAGGTGGAGCCGGGCACGCTGGCAGGCGACGGCTCGCTGCTGCGCCCCTTCATAGTGTTCTTCGGCGAGAGCGTGCCCATGATAGAGCCTGCCGCCCGGGCAGTGATGGAAGCCGACGTGATGGTGGTAATAGGCACCTCGCTCAACGTCTACCCTGCCGCAGGCCTGCTGTCGTATGCTCCGCAGGAGGCCGAGCTCTTCCTCATCGACCCCGACGAGGCTGTTGGCAACACCTATCGCCACGTCACCCACCTGCAGATGGGAGCCAGCGAGGGCATGAAGCGCATCGTGGAGATGCTGTAAGGATGTTGAATCAGTGTTTCCTCTTCCTCGCCATGTCAAGGAAGAGGGCGTGGAGTCGGTCGTCAGCCGTCAGCTCGGGGTGGAAAGCCACTGCTATCTGGTTGTGCTGGCGCACTCCGACGATGCGACCGTCCACCCTGGATAGTACTTCGACGTTGGGCGAACGCAGCTTGCGCACGTAGGGGGCTCGGATGAAGGTCATGGGGAAGCTGCCGGCAATGCCTTCGACTCGTCCGTCGGCACAGAAGCTGCCGAGCTGCCGCCCGTAGGCATTGCGGCACACGTCGATGTCCATGGTACACAGCCCTTGCCTGGGTTGCCCCTGCTCCTCCTTGGCGAGCAGTATCAGCCCGGCACAGGTGGCAAGAACGGGCAGTCCGCCGGCTATCGCGCTGCGTACTGGTTCCAACAGCCCCAGCTCGCGCAGCAGGCGCACTTGCACGGTGCTCTCGCCGCCGGGCAGCACCACTCCGTCCTTGGGCTGCTGCCAGTCGCTGAGCTGTCGCACCTGGAACGTTTCGGCTCCTAACCGCCGCAGCACCTGCTCGTGCTCGGCGAAGGCTCCCTGCAGAGCCATTACTGCTATCCTCGTCATACTCCGCGTTCGGCCATCAAGAGTTCAATCTCATGTTCGTTGATGCCCACCATGGCTTCGCCCAAATCTTCGGAAAGCTCAGCCAGCAGCTTTGCATCTTTATAATTGGTCACGGCCTGCACTATTGCGGCGGCACGCTTGCGTGGGTTGCCGCTCTTGAATATGCCGCTGCCCACGAACACTCCCTCGGCTCCGAGCTGCATCATCAGCGCAGCATCGGCAGGTGTGGCCACCCCTCCGGCAGCGAAGTTCACCACCGGCAGATGTCCGTTGGTGTGGACATAGCTCACCAGCTCGTAGGGAGCCTGAAGCTGCTTGGCTGCCTCGAAGAGCTCGTCGTCGCTCATCGACACCAGACGGCGTATCTCGCCCTGCATGAGCCTCATGTGGCTGACAGCCTGAACCACGTCGCCCGTACCGGGTTCGCCCTTGGTGCGTATCATCGTGGCACCCTCGGCAATGCGCCGCAGGGCCTCGCCAAGGTTTCGCGCACCGCATACAAAGGGCACGTCGAACTTGGTCTTGTCGATGTGGAAGACGTTGTCGGCAGGCGACAGCACCTCGCTCTCGTCGATATAGTCAATCTCAATGGCCTGCAGTATCTGTGCTTCGGCAATGTGTCCGATGCGGCATTTGGCCATCACGGGAATGCTCACGGCCTGCTGTATGCCACGTATCATCTTGGGATCACTCATGCGTGACACACCTCCGGCGGCCCTGATGTCGGCAGGTATCCGTTCCAGAGCCATCACGGCGCACGCTCCAGCCTCCTCGGCTATGCGCGCCTGCTCGGGCGTTGTTACATCCATAATCACTCCGCCCTTGAGCATCTGTGCCAGCTGGCGGTTAAGTTGTTGTCTTTCGTTTAGCATAATTGTTGTTGTTTTAAAGTAAGGGGAAAAAGAATAATGCCCCCCTCCCTCGGGGAGGGGATGGGGGTGGGTGTCAGGGGAAGTGGCTGGCTTGCTTATATTCCGTGGGCGACACACCCTTGTGTTTCTTGAAGAAGCGTGAGAGATGTGCCTGCGAGGAGAAGCCCATGCGCTGCGCCACCTCCTTCAGTGGCATACTGGTTGTCTTGAGGAGCGATGCTATCTCAGCCACTATGCGCTCGTCGATGACCGACTTGGGCGAGCGGCCTGCTATGGAGCGCGTCACCTGACCCAGATAGGGGGCACTGACATTGAGCTGTTCGGCATAGAAGCTGACATCGGCATAGCGGTTGTAGAACCGTTCCACGGCTTCGAGAAACTGATTATACAGCTCTTCGCTGCGAGTATTGCCGTCGGCATAGTTGGCAGGCAGCTCTCTGAGACAGGTGCGGGCATGAAGGAGCGCCTCCCCCACCCCGTCGCCCTGACAGAGATAGTAGGCCACAGCCGACGACAGCTGGTTGGCACGTCCGTGGGTGCGCGGTCCCACGGGCAGGTCGGTGGGCTCGAGCACCACGCTGCACAGCGGTATGAGCCGCCGCTTGATGACTTCGTAGACCTCCGGCGATACGAGCAGCTCGCCACGGGCCGACTTCAGCACGGGCGCATAGACGATATACTGCGGATGATATTTCCTGAGAATGTCGGCCAGAGCCTCAACCACGTCGCTGCGCCGCAGCAAACCTATCTTAACCACCTGCGGCTGAAGGTCGTTGATGAGTGCTTCGGTCTGCTGCCGCACCACAGCGGCAGGCAGATCGAAGAACTCCTGTATGCCCAGAGTGTTCTGCACGGTGATGGATGTCACCACCGATGCCGCCCTTCCGCCCAGCCGGGCTATGAGACTGATGTCGGCCTGCACTCCCGAACCGCCCGTTCCGTCGCTTCCCGTGATAGTCAATATGGTCTTGTTCATCTGTCAGCGTGTGTTGGTTGCGCCTGCAAAGTAACGGAAAATAATCCTACCGGGCCGAACTTTACTTCACAAATGATAAAAGGAAACGCTGTTTGGGATAATCAAGCGGTGGCTGCGGAGAGGTTGAGGGATATGTCAGAGATTTATCTTAATGCCCGCAATGGCCCATATTCCCGGCTGCGGCACACTGCCATGGTCGACATATTCTTTATTGAGAAGGTTGTTGCCTTCTACATATATATTGAAATGTGGCTGATACCATGCCAGCCGTGCGTCAAGTACTCCGTAGCTTGCATATTTCACTACCTTTCCTTCTGTGTTGGTGTAGGTTCCGTTGCGGTCTTGCCAACGGTAGTGGGCATCGAGTGTCACGTTACGCACTATGTTCAGCAACAGGTGGCACGCGAGCTTGTGCCTCAGATACTCCAGCGTGTTCATGCTCTGAATGTTCTCTTGCTCGTGCTTTTTCTGGTGCTGATAGCAGTAGGCCACCGACAAGGTCTGCAACACCGACTGTGCCGGCAGCAGCTTGCTGAACCGCAACGTCACCGATGCCTCGGTGCCGATGTTGCTGATGTGGCCGAAGTTGACCGATTGCCATGGTGCATCCTCGCCCTCGTCGGTATGGCGTATCCATGCTATGAGGTTGCGGTGCCGGTTATAGAATATGCTCCACTTTGCCGTCACGCTGCTGCCTTGGTGTTCCAGTCCGGCTTCCCATGCGCTCACTTCTTCGGGCTTGAGGTGCTTGTCGGCCTTGTGGCCTCCCACTGAGTAGTACAGCTCTGTGACGGAGGGCATCCTCAGCGATGTGTTGAACGAAGCGTATGCCTTCAGGCGGTCGGCCAGCCAGTAGCTCGCATCCACTCCGGGATAGACTCTCAGTCCTATGCCGGCCCAGTCGTTGTGTACGGCGGTCAGCCCGGCTGAGAGCGTAAACCTCTTCAGCAGAATGTTGTGCTCCAGCGTGAAGCTGATGTTCGAGCGGTTAAGGCCGTATGCGTATTTGCGGTCGGTGCCGCAAATGGGCTTTGGATTGTCGAGTGGCTCACCGAGATTGCTGCTCACCAGCTCCTCGTTGCGCATCTCTGCGCCCACAGCCGTGCGCCCTCCCCACCAGTCGAACCAGCTGTTGACGCTCATTCCGTAAACGTCGGTGCGATGGTAGTTGAAGGGATATTTGTCGGGGGCATCGCGGAACAGCTCGAAGCGGTCGTGCGAGTGGTTCCAGTACACCGTCGGACGGATGTGGAACGCCCCCTTGGTGTTCTCGGCATAGAGTGCCGTGTATGTCTTGAGGATATGCTCGAACTGGTCGTCCCACTTTGCTCCGTAGAAAGTGTTAGACCCAAAGTCCTTAGCAGATATGCCTGCATACCAGTGAACCTTCATCACAGCACTGGTGTGGCTGCCTTCGTAGAAAGCTTTCCATCCCCGGTAGTCGGCATTAAGCCGTCCTTCCTTGCTTCTGCTGTAGCCGTCGCTGCGCGTGTAGCTTGCCGACAGCGACTGGCTGAACGGTGCCGCCACGCGTGCGCCGACGTTCAGGTAGCCGTAGCTTCCTCCTTCAAGGCGGATGTTCAATGGTGAAGTCTTTTTAGCGGTTGCCGAAGGGTTGCCGTTCTTCGTCACAATGTTTATGGCACCTAACAGGGAAGATGTGCCGTAAACTCTTCCGGCGGGGCTCTCGAGCACTTCAATGCGCTCGATGTCGCTCAGGTCGACTGGAAATTCAAAAGAGTTATGACCTGTCTGCGGGTCGCAGATGTTGATTCCGTTGAGCAGAACAGCTATCTGCTCGTAGTTGCTGCCCCGTATGCCAATGTCGGTCTGTGCTCCTATCGGACCACGCTGCCTCACATCGACGGCTACGAGTTGCTTCAGCAGGTCGTTTACACTTTGTACCGGCGCCGCCTGAATATCCTGTCGGCTCAGTACAGTTACCATTCTCGCTTGCTGGCTCTCGGTCAGCGGCGCTCGCGTGCCCGTCACGCTCACCTCTTCCAGCTCCACCTGTCGCTTGTTCAGGGCAGAATCGGTCGTCACCTTGTCGGTATCTACGCTTATTCCGGCTGCCGTTGCGTGCTGCAACGTGGCCACGCTGAGCGTGCCGATGATGACCTCCTTGCCAAGACAGGCGAAGAGGGCATAACCTTTACGGGTGAAGTGGGTGAACTTCAGCACTCTGCGCTTGTTGAAAGTTGGTTTGTACATGATGATATAGAAAAAAAACGGATGCAAAGATATGAAAAAAAAGGCTATTTCACCATAGCCTTTATCTGCGAACGTGTACCCTTCATGCTGCTGAGGAAGGCTTTGGCTGAGCCAAAACGCAGGAACATATCGAGGCGGACGGGTATGTGGTTGTCGTCGTCGGTGACGTAGAAGCGCACTATCTCCTTCATCTTGCCCTTATCAGGCTCCATGTAGGAGAGCTGCAGGCAGCGGTAGCGGTGGCCGTCGTCGGCTTTCACCACCGTCGTGCCGCTGTATCGCAGCTGTGCGTTGATGCGGCTGTCGCCGTCAACGATGGGTATCTTCACCACGTGGCCCTTTTTCCAGCCTTCGGGATTGAACGAACGCGAGCGCATGAAGATGCTCAGCATATCGTAGACGCAGTCGGAGTAGGTGTTCTCCTGTCGGAAATGCTCACCGTGAGCGTTCATGCGGTGCTGCCTGATGTGGGTCTTGCCCTGCGGATAGCTGTAGAACACCTCGTCGATATAGTATCGCTTGCCCTCGCGTGCGCCCTTGCGGTAGTAGAGCGGAGCGAGGTCGTGGCCCACATAGCTAAGCAGCGTGTCGCGCATCATGAAGAACTTGTCGGCCTTGCGGCTGGTATGTGTCGTCAGCGCACAGCGGTATGAGGGCTTGCCCTGATAACTGTGGTCCGACGTTATCATATTGGCAAAACCCACCTTCACCCACACAAACTTCCAGTTGAAGTAGAGATTGTAGGCCAGGTTCTCGCCTGCGTTGAAGGCTGTGTTGCGGAAACTGCACTGTGCCTGTGCGCTGCCGTGTATGGCTAAGAGGCCAGCCGTGGCAAGCAACAGTGCGAGGAGCTTGTTCTTCATGGGCTACGGGTTATTGTTTGGGTTTGTATTCCACTCCCATCGAGCGTGCCCTGTCGGCATTACGCTGCCTGATCTTGCGCTGCTGCTCGCCTTTCTGCTGCAATATCTCGGATGGTTTCTGGCGGTCGAGGGGCTTGGCTGTGGGGTCCCAGGTCTGCCGCAGGTCCCACTTGGCCCTGCACTCCAGCTTGCCCGGGTAGTAGTAGCACGGTTCGGGCTGCCTCAGCTCAGTGTAGGAACCAGTGTCCCACAGGCCGTTGTTGTTCTCGTCGACGAACATCCGCATATAGTAGGTGCCGGGTTTCACGTAGTAGAACGTTGCCACTCCACCCTCGGCAGCGGTCTTCTTCACAGGTTTGTCGCTCTGACTGAGAAGCTCTACGACGACATTCTTGCCGTTCATGCCCGAGAGAGTAATCACCACGGTGGCGTATTCGTCGGTGGAGCGCACCTTGAAGCCCTGCTTGTAGGCGCGCGAAGCTGTGCCGTAGATGTCGACAAAGGCGGCACTGTCTATTTCCAGACTGTATTCGCTGCCCGGCTGCCACTCGGATATAAGCTGATAGTTGCGCGGATAGCCCGGTTTCTCGCCGAAGAGGTAGTGGGCTCGATACCAAAGGGTGTCGATTTTCTGGTATAGATGTATGGCTGCGGTGTCGGCCTTGACCAGCGGTGTGGGCGACTTGAAGGCCAGGTTATGGTCGGGGTCGAGTCCCGACGGCACCATATACTCCATCTTCAGCTCTGGAGCGGGCATCGCTTCCTGCACGGGCTGTCCGCGCTTGCGGCGGCGTTCCTGCTGCTTCTGCCACTTTTCAAAGGCTTCCTGCTGCTGTTTCAGTCGCCGTGAGTATGGCTGCTTGGAAAGCAGTGTGAGGGTGTCGGTATGCTCGCGCAGCACTCCCGTGGTGTCGTTGGCAAAATAGTTCATTTCGACCGTGAGCGTGTCGCGGTTGACGAGTGCTGTGTCGGCAAGCCAGTAGGTTATGGTGTCCTGGTTGACGGTGGGTTCCACGATGATTGTCGACGTGGAGTCGAAGTCGAGCGGCCTGATGCGCGGCAGCTTCTCATGGCCGTAGCTGAAGTAGATTTTGAAGTTATTGGCTTCGGTTCGCTCGCTCTTGATGTAGTAGCGGTCGGTCTGCTTCTCGGTGAAGGCTCGCAGCACGAGGTCGTCGGGCAGAAAATGGGTGTAGCCCGTCTGCACAATGTCGGCGATATGCAGCGAGTCGCGCCACAGAGTATCCTGTCTGACGTCGGGCTTCGACGTTGGCACTACCACCGTATGCAGGAAAGCCACCTTCTCGCTCTTGGCATTCCACACATAGTTGGCATCGGCATCCTGCAAGGCAAACACGCGGTAGCGGCCAGGGGCAACGCCCTTGACATGGAAGCGGCCCCGGCTGTCGGTGCGCGAGACGCGCTGCATGGGCGCAGAACGGAGCAGAGTGTCAGTAGCACTGAAGTCCGACGACCCGTCGCCGATGTCATACAGACCCACGAGTATGCCCTTAATGGGTTCCAGGTTCTCGGCTTCGAGCACCGTGCCCCCCACCTCAAGCGTGTCGATATGGTCGCCTGTGGAGAAGGTGAAGGTGTAGTTGCCCATCGGGTTGCCCTCGTTGTTGTCGGAGATGGCATCCGAGAAGTCCACTGTGTAGGTGGTGTTGGGCTTCAGCGAGTCCTTCAGCTCCACGGTGATGCGCTTTCCTTGGGTGCGGATGTCGGCCTGTTCGAGCTGCGGTGGCGATATTACCACTTTCTCGGAAGGGTTGTCGAGCTTGATGTATTCGTCGAAGAAGATGGTTATCTTCTTGTTGCCTATCCCTATCGACTGCTCCTTTGGCATCGAGCCAACCACTCGCGGAGGCTGCTCGTCGAACCATCCGCCGTCGGGGTTGCCCATTCTGGCGCAGGCAGAAAGCATGAGCAGCAGTGCGGCAACAGCTGCCAAATGCAGGGTGCGGAGTGTGGTGGTGTGGCTGTTCATGGCTTGGCAGATGATTGCAGGTTGAGAAGTTCGTCAATGACGTTGCGGTTGTTCGACAGTCGCGGCACCTTGTGCTGTCCGCCGAGCTTGCCTTTCATCTTCAGCCAGTCGTTGAAGAGTCCCTTGCGAGCCTCTATCAGCTCGAGCCTTTGCAGCGTGACGTTGTGGAAGCGCTTGGCTTCGTAGTCGCTGTTGAGCTGTTGCAGGGCTGTGTCGAGGGCATCGGCAAACTGCTCTATGGACTGTGGCGGCTTGGCAAACTCCACTATCCACTGGTGGCGACACTTGGCATTGTTGTCCATGAACACAGGTGCTGCGGTGTATTCGCTAACCTCGGCACCCGTGGCCTGGCACGCACTGAGCAGTCCGCGCTCGGCATTGTCCTGTATAAGTTCCTCACCGAAGGCATTGATGAAGTATTTTGTGCGTCCGGTGATGATGAATTTGTATGGCCGTAGGCTGGTGAACATCACGGTGTCGCCTATCAGGTATCGCCACAGACCGCACGAAGTGGATATGAGCATGGCATAGTTGCGACCCTTCTCCACACCCCAGAGCGGAACGACAGTGGGGTTGTCGGTGCCGTACTCGTCCATTGGTATGAACTCGTAGAACACGTCGTAGTCGAGCATAAGCAGCATGGAAGGGTCTGAAGGGTCGTCCTGCAGACCGAAAAATCCCTCACTTGCGTTGTAGGTTTCCATGTAGTGCATATCGGGATTGCGTATTATCTGCTCATATTGGCTGCGATATGGCGTGAAGGCTATGCCTCCGTGGAAGAACACTTCGAGGTTTGGCCATACCTCGTCGATGGTGTGCTTGCCGCTGAGTTCGAGCACACGCACAAGCACCGACAGCATCCAAGAGGGCACTCCTGAGATATTGGTGACACGGCTACCCAGCGTCTGCCGGGCTATACGGTCGCGCTTCACCTCGAAATCGGAGAGAAGGGCCGTCTTCTTGTCGGGCACGCGCAGCAGGTTGACCACGGGGTTGATGTTCTCAATGAGTATCGAGCTGAGGTCGCCCACCAGACTGTCAGGCAGGTTGTAGTTTGGCGAATGGCTGCCGCCGAGAATCAGTGCGCGACCATCGAACAGTCGGCTCTTGGGATTGTTGCGAAGGTAGACAGCCACGGTGTCGGCACCGCCGGCATAGTGTATCTTCTTGAGACCTTCCCTGCTCACGGGGATGAACTTGCTCTTGTCGGCAGTAGTGCCCGACGACTTTGCATACCAGCGCACAGTGCCGGGCCACAGCACGTCGGCCTCGCCATGACGCATACGGTCGATGTCGTTCTTGAGCTCCTCGTAGGTGTTCACCGGCACGTTGGAGGCAAAATCCTCGTATCCGCGCAGGCTACTGAACTGATGACGCTGGCCATACTGCGTATCGGCAGCACGGTGGAGCAGATGGCTCAGCACTTTCTGCTGAAGATGGTCGGGTTCGGTGGTGTGCCGCCTAAGTTCTTTCTGACGTGGCAGAAACAGTTTTCCTGCTATGCTGGTAAGGCTCATTGATGCTGTTTTTTATATTGTTAGCTAATTGCCTACACTGTTGCTGTAGGCCGACTGCTCGGCGGCAGCAATGATGGCTTCGCGCGAATTGTCCGGCATATCAGCCGTCAGGTCATCATGGTGTCTGGCTGACAGATGCTCGTCGGTGAACACCTGCAGGGGCTCGTCGCCCTCGGCGGTGTCGGTATGGGTTATGATGAAATCCTGCGGCTGTTCGGTGTCGGGCACAAGTGCCGCCGGCTCCTCCTCCATCTTGGTGCGGCTGGTCTTGGCAGCAAACACACTGTCGAGGAACAGGGGGTCTTTGCGCAGCTTCTGCAGTGTCAGCTTTGCTGCTATCTGCTGGCTTTCCTTCTTTGAGAAACCGCTTCCCTCGCAGCCTTCCACGCCTTCGAGCATCACCACGAAGCGGAACTGGGGGCTGCCCTGGAGGTCCTTGCTCTCGGAAAGCATCTTGAAGTCGAGCCTGATGCGGTTCTTCTGCGACCATTCGAGCAGCTTCGACTTGAAGTTCACTTCCTTATAGGCCACCTTATCTATATTTATAAGCTCGCCGAGGATGCGCTTCTCCATGAACTTCCGGCAGGCTTCGTAGCCTCGGTCGAGGTAGAGAGCCCCCACGAGAGCCTCGAAAGCGTTGCCGCCCATATAGCTGTTGTGCGAGCTATTGGCCTTGCCGTTGGTGGTGACGAGCTTGATGATGCCCATCTCTGATGCCAGACGGTTCAGGGTGTCGCGCTGCACTATCTTGCTTCGGGTGTTGGTCAGAAAGCCTTCACGCTTTCCGGGAAAGTGGCGATAGACTATGTCGCCCACTATGGCATCGAGAATGGCATCGCCGAGAAACTCCAGACGCTCGTTGTTCACGAGCCGTCCGTTCTCGTTACGGCGCAAGGCACTCTTGTGCATGAGCGCCACGCGATAGTAGCTGATGTCGTGCGGATAGATGCCGATGATGGAATATAAAGACAAATAAAGCTCCTTATCCTTTCGGAAAAGGAGCTTCATTCTATCATATATGTTATTCAGCATACTTCTTGAATATCACACAAGCGTTATGTCCACCAAAACCGAAGGTGTTGCTCATAGCTGCACGCACCTCGCGCTGCTGCGACTTGTTGAAGGTGAAGTTGAGATTGTAATCCAGCTCGGGGTCTTCGTCGCCTTCCTCGTGGTTGATGGTGGGAGGAACAATGTTGTTTTTCACAGCCAGAACGCTCACCATAGCCTCTACTGCGCCTGCTGCACCGAGCATATGGCCGGTCATCGACTTGGTGGAGCTGATGTTGAGCTTGTAGGCTGCTTCGCCGAACACTTCCTTGATGGCCTTTGCCTCGGAAATGTCGCCTACGTGTGTCGACGTGCCGTGAACGTTGATATAGTCTATGTCCTCGGGTTTCATGCCGGCATCTTCAAGTGCGTTCTGCATCACGAGCTTGGCTCCGAGTCCCTCGGGGTGGCTGGCTGTGATGTGATAGGCATCGGCACTCTCGCCCTCGCCCACCATCTCGGCATATATCTTGGCACCGCGCGCCTTGGCGTGCTCCAGTTCTTCGAGTATCAGACAGCCCGCACCTTCAGCCATAACGAAACCATCACGACTGGCACTGAACGGGCGGCTTGCCTTCTCAGGCTCGTCGTTGCGTGTGGAAAGGGCCTTCATGGCATTGAAGCCGCCCACTCCGCACTCGCACACTGCTGCCTCGGCACCACCGGCAACGATGATGTTGGCTTTGCCGAGACGTATCAGGTTGAAGGCGTCGGCAAGCGCATTGGTCGACGATGCACACGCACTCGTGGTGGTGTAGTTGGGGCCGTGGAAGCCGAAGTGTATCGAGATGTGGCCGCTTGCTATGTCGGCTATCATCTTAGGGATGAAGAAGGGGCTGAACTTGGGGCCGTTCTCGCGGTTTACTCCGTAGTAGGTAACCTCTTCCTGGAATGTGTTGATGCCTCCGATGCCCACTCCGTACACCACGCCGATGCGGTTGAGGTCTTCCTTCTCGAGGTCGAGGGCGGCATCCTTGACACCCTGCATGGCAGAGATAAGCGCAAACTGGGTGTAACGGTCGAGCTTGCGCGACTCCTTGCGGTCAATCCAGTCGTTGATGTTCAATCCCTTTACCTCGCACGCAAACTGCGTCTTGAACTTCGATGCGTCGAAATTGGTTATTGCTGCGGCACCGCTCTTGCCGGCCAGGAGGTTGCTCCATGTTTCTTCAGGACTATTACCTACGGGTGTGACAGCACCTAAACCTGTCACTACTACTCTCTTTAATTCCATCTATTTTTGTCAGGTTGATGAATGAAAATGTAAGGAAAATGAATTAGGGCTTAACGTTTAGGACTCAGCGAGTACTCCTCAGGAGGAGCCTTAGTCGCTAAAATACTAAACCCTAAACCCTAAACTATAGATCTCTAAAGGAGAAAAACTTAGTTCTTCTTGTACTCTTCGATGTAAGCAATAGCATCGCCAACGGTGGCTATCTTCTCTGCCTGATCGTCAGGTATTGAAATATTGAACTCCTTCTCGAACTCCATGATCAGCTCAACGGTGTCAAGAGAGTCTGCACCAAGGTCGTTGGTGAAGCTTGCTTCGGGCTTTACATCTGCGGGTTCAACACCAAGTTTCTCTACAATGATGTCTCTTACTTGATTCTCAATCATAACTGTAAATTTTAAAAAATTAATTTTGATATTCTTCTTTACCTTTAAAAAAATGGCCTCTTCCCATGTTTCTCAGCGAGTTATAGCCGAGAGAGACAAAACCTTTCTTCTAAATTTTCGGGTGCAAAGGAACTAATTATAATTGAGGTGTGCAAATTTTTTATTAAAAAAACATAACAAACCTGCACAGAGCAATATAAATTGTGCAATTATAGGGCTGTGACTGCATGGCCTCTACCTAATAATAATGAGGACAAAAGGATTAAAAAAATCGTTAATCATTGTGCCATTTGAACTATTTAAGCTATTTTTGCAAAAACAATAATCTAACTGCTATGACTTCATTTACTAAAAAAGGTAATGAAATTTTCAAGCGCGCAGCTGCCGACTACCACGTTACCGACAACGTAGACACCCCCATCAGCAACCCCTTCGAGGAAGGGACTATCGAAAATATGCTCTATCTGAAGTGCTGGATCGACACCGTTCAGTGGCACTTGGAGGACATCATACGCGACCCTAAAATCGATCCCGCAGAAGCCTTGCAGCTCAAACGGCGCATTGACCGCTCAAACCAGGACCGAACCGACCTGGTTGAGAAGATTGATGCATACTTCCGCGAGCTTTACAAGGACGTCACTCCCCTACCCCAGGCCACCATCAACACCGAGAGTCCGGCCTGGGCACTGGACCGACTGTCGATTCTCGCTGTGAAAATCTACCACATGCGCGAACAGACGATGCGCAGCGATGCCTCGGAAGACCACCTGGCACTGTGCAGGGCCAAGCTCGACGTGCTGCTCGAACAGCAGAAGGATCTGATAACGGCCATAGACCAGCTGCTCGACGACATACAGGCAGGGCGCAAATACATGAAGGTGTATATGCAGATGAAGATGTATAACGACCCATCCACTAACCCGATACTCTACGCAAAGAAGCAGAAAGGTGAAAACTGAGCATCTTCTCATCATCCGACTGTCGGCTATAGGCGACGTGGCAATGCTCGTCCCAGTAGTAGCTTCGCTGGCAAGGCAGTACCCGCAAATGCGCATCACCGTGCTGAGCCGCCCCTTCGCACGATGGATTTTTGAAGACCTGGCCCCCAACGTGGGCTTCATGGCTGCCGATACAAACGGCGAAGACAAGGGCATAAGGGGCCTAAACGCACTCTACCGCCGACTTCAGGCAAAGCACTTCACTGCCGTTGCCGACATGCACGACGTGCTGCGCACAAAGTATCTCAGGCTGCGCTTCCTCATGGACCGCTACCGTGTGGAACACATCGACAAGCACCGCAAGGAGAAAAAGCTGCTACTGAAAAATGGATTCAAGGCTTCGCACCAGCTGCCCACATCGTTCGACAACTATGCCGACGTGCTGCGAAGGCTGGGCTACAAGGTGGAACTCGACTTCGACCGCCTGCCTGCACCCAACGGAACACTTCTGCGACAGCTGCAATCGGTGATAGGCGAGAAGAAATCGTTTCAGAAATGGATAGGAATTGCTCCCTTTGCTGCACATCAGGGCAAGATATATCCGCTTGAAAAGATGCAGACAGTGATAGAGCGACTATTGCAGCTGCATCCAAGCTGCCGCGTCTTCCTTTTCGGAGGACCTGGCGAGAAGCAGACACTCGACTCGTGGCAGAAGAAATTTCCACGCACGGTGAACGCATCGGCCATGCTTGCCAACTTGAAAGAGGAGATTATGCTGATGAGACAGCTCGATGTGATGGTGTCGATGGACAGCAGCAACATGC
Organism: uncultured Prevotella sp.; assembly: GCA_900318625.1. Taxonomy (GTDB): domain Bacteria; phylum Bacteroidota; class Bacteroidia; order Bacteroidales; family Bacteroidaceae; genus Prevotella. The sequence continues at coordinate 2,093 of ONLG01000024.1, read as the reverse complement.
ACCTCGCGGCCATAGCAGGCACCACTGTGGTGAGCATCTGGGGAGCTACGCATCCATACGCCGGCTTCATGGCATGGAAACAAAATCCCAACAACGCCATACAGACCAGCCTCGGATGCCGACCATGCAGCATCTACGGCAACATACCGTGCCACAGGGGCGACCTCGCCTGCATGAACAACATTGCTCCAGAAACTATAATAAATAAGGTGGAAGAGATTATCAACACCTGAAACCAAACCCATTTACCAACCAATTAAAACCAAGAAACGTTATGAAAAAGTATGTTTGCGACACTTGCGGATACGTCTACGACCCCGCAATAGGCGATCCCGAAAACGGTATTGAACCCGGAACTGCATTCGAAGACCTGCCCGAAGACTGGGTATGCCCTCTCTGCGGAGTAGGAAAGGAAGACTTCAGCGAGGAATAAATCTAAATCGAAACCATCTGAGAGCGAGCACCTAAACAAGTGTTCGCTCTTTGTTTTGTACTCAGGCGAATTTTACCGAGCCTCCCGTAAACTTTCTCCAGCAGCCCCGGAGCATTGTTACAGGATAGCTGGAACATTGCTACAGAGCCTCTGGAAGGTTGCTACAGCATAGCTGGAGAAAGTTTACGGAGGCCATTGCGAAAATCGGGAACATATAAGAAGCCTCACACCACGGCCTCACAACCGCCCCACCCCACTGTAGATAACTGTGTGGATAACCCTGTTGATAACCGTGTTGACAACCTATGCGTTATCAACAGCACTACAGCAATACCCGAAAAACAGTGGATAAGCACAAAGTTATGAATCCTGTATAATGAAGTTTTCCATAATTATTGAGCATAAAAAATTATAAACTTATTAACTTTGCAACGAATATGGAAATTGTGGAAAACTGTTTTTACAAGCTGATAATCAAGCGAGAACAATGATGTTGCATCGTTGATAACCCACTACCACGGGTTTATAACTTAACAGGCAAGCTTTTGCAGGAAAAGTTTTCAACTTATCAACGCCACATCATTCCACTACTTTTCTTATTTTTCTTTTAAAAAAGAAGGAAATAAAATAAATATACGATGCGGATATGGAAACAGACAATCTGAAAAAACAATGGTTGGAGAACGGCTTTATCGGCGAACCGGCTCCCGAGGGAGTAGACCTCAAGAAGGCTATCAGGCAGCTGTGCAAAGAGAAAGATGCCATTATCCTGGCCCACTACTACACCGTTGGCGACATTCAGGATGTTGCCGACTTTGTTGGCGACTCCTTGGCTCTGGCTCGCAAGGCTGCCGAGACGGATGCTAAGGTGATGGTGATGTGTGGAGTACACTTCATGGCTGAGACCTGCAAGATACTCTCGCCGGAGAAAACGGTGCTCACGCCCGACCTCAATGCCGGATGCTCGCTGGCCGACTCGTGCAAGGCCGAAGACCTCAAGGCGTTCAAGGCTGAGCATCCAGGCTACAAGGTGGTGAGCTATGTGAATACAACAGCCGCCGTGAAGGCGCTCACCGATGTGGTGGTGACGAGCGGCAATGCCAAGAAAGTGGTCGACCAGCTGCCTGCCGATGCCAAGCTTATATTCGGTCCAGACTATAATCTCGGAAGCTACATCAACTCTGTCACCGGGCGCAATATGCTTCTGTGGGAAGGTGGCTGTCATGTTCACCAGAGGTTCTCGGTCGACGAGATTGTCAGACTCAAGCGTGAGCATCCCGATGCGGTGGTGATGGCCCATCTGGAGTGCAAGGGGCCCGTTCTGGCAATCGCCGACGTGAAAGGCAGCACGGCTGCCATGCTCACCTATGCACAGCAGCATCCCGAGCAGAAAGAGTTTATCGTGGCTACCGAAGCAGGCATACTCCACGAGATGCAGCGCACCTGTCCCGACAGACTGTTCTATCCCGTGCCGCCGGAAGTGAGCGAAGGCTCGGTGGGATGCCACTGCAACGAGTGCGAGTATATGAAGATGAACACGCTGCTGAAGGTTTACAATACACTGAAATACGGATGGCCAAGCATCGAGATTGACCATGAGCTGCAACAGCAGGCACTCAGACCAATAGCCAAGATGCTCGAACTGAGCTGATTGACTTTT
>ONLG01000033.1:26576-26946 GCA_900318625.1 uncultured Prevotella sp. | reverse complement strand
ATTCTTTTGCCCCCTTCGGGGGCGTATCCATGCTGCATCCTCTCCCCCCGGGCGTTGCCCGGGGCTGGCATATCAATGCCCCTTCGGGGCGTAACTAACACCCACCCCCAACCTCATTCCCGAGCGAAGCTCGCCTACCCGAAGCCTTTCCCCAAGGGAGGGGAGATAGAAGCCTACCCCTTTATTTCTGACAGAAGGACAAAAGAACATGATACTCCCTCCCTTCGGGAGGGCTGGGGTGGGCTTCCCATCATCTTCTCGGGAGGGCTGGGGTGGGCTTCACATCATCTTCTCGGGAGGGCTGGGGTGGGCTTCACATCATCTTCTCGGGAGGGCTGGGGTGGGCTTCACATCATCTTCTCGGGAGGGC
>ONLG01000033.1:0-26563 GCA_900318625.1 uncultured Prevotella sp. | reverse complement strand
TCATCTTCTCGGGAGGGCTGGGGTGGGCTTCCCATCATCCTCTCGGGAGGGCCGGGGTGGGCTTCTCTAAGCTGTAGCTACCGCGCAAAAAGCAGAAAAGTATCAAGCTGAAAATCAGCAAGTACCAAACGAAAAACCAAAACAACTTGTTTTGGTTTGCAATAAGGGCCTAATTGCAATGCAATAAGCACCAAACTGGAGACCAAAACAAGTTGTTTTGCTTGATGGCAGCTTAGCTGCCGCCCACAGCGGGGCTGTTGCTGCGCTACGACAGGCTGTCCGTCATGCTACATCACACCTATCCAGCGCAGCACATCGTTGAGATTTGCCACGATGAGCAGCAGCAGCAGTATGCCCATACCTATGTATTCGGCCCATATCATGAACTTCTCGCTGGGCTTGCGGCGCGTTATCATCTCGTAGAGAAGGAAGAGCACGTGACCTCCGTCGAGTGCCGGGATGGGCAGAATGTTCATAAATGCCAGAATGATACTCAGGAAAGCTGTCATCTTCCAGAACATATACCAGTCCCACGTGGGCGGGAAGAGGCTGCCTATTGCGCCGAAGCCGCCGAGCGACTTTGCTCCGTCGGCAGTGAACACATACTTCATGTCGCTCACATAACCCTTCAGCACGCTGATACCATAGCGCACACCTGCTGGAAAACTTTCAAAAAAGCCGAATTCATCGGTAACTGGCTTGTAGTAGGTAGCTATCGTTGACTGTGTCACTCCGAGCGCAAGCTCAGGCGTGAGCACCATGTGCAGCGTGTCGACGCGGCTGCTGTCGGCAGCCTGACGGCGCACTACGCTGACCGTCCTGACACGCATCGAGTCGGCGGGAGTAATCGCACCCGACATGACATCCTCCAGACGGCCCCGCTGCTCGTCGTATTCGTTCCATGAGTCAATGCTCTTTCCGTTGATTGCCAGTATGCAGTCGCCATGGCGTATGCCTGCTTTGGCTGCGGGCGTACCAGGAAGCACGCTGTCGACAACAGCCGGGATGAACGGCCTCACGAAAGCCGGCTGGGTCTGCAACATATCGAGCAGGCTCAGGTTTCCGGGCATGGCAATGCTCATTTTCTTTCCACCACGCACTATGTCGGCGCGCTTAGCAGCCGCCAGATCGCGGTACATATCGGCTCCGAAGTCCTTGAACGTGCCCCGGTCGGTGCCGAGGAGAATGTCGTGGTCCTGGAAGCCGAGTGCCTTAGCGTCGGCATTGAACTTCATTCCCATGCTCATGTCCGACGTGCGATAGTAGGTGTCGCCCCATGCAAACATAATCATCGAGTAGATGAACAGTGCGAGGAGGAAGTTGACGAGCACTCCGCCTATCATTATCAGCAGCCGCTGCCACGCCGGTTTGGCACGGAACTCGTAGGGCTGCACGGGTTGCTTCATCTGTTCGGTGTCCATGCTCTCGTCTATCATGCCCGAAATCTTCACATATCCGCCCAGCGGCACCCAGCCCACGCCGTAGGCCGTGTCGCTGTTCTTTGGCTTCCACTCGAACAGGTGGAACCAAGGGTCGAAGAACAAGTAGAACTTCTCCACCCTCACTCCGAAGAGCTTGGCGAAGAAGAAGTGGCCTCCCTCGTGCAGTATGACGAGCAGCGAGATGGCCATGACGAACTGTAGGAGTCGTATCAAGAATACTTCCATTTCTTATTTATTGTTTTATGTTATTATCCAGATGCAACAGCTCTGCCGCCACACGCCGCGCCTCTGCGTCGGAAGCCACGTAAGTGTCGTAGTCGGCAGTGGCCGAGAAGGTGGCTTTGAGCATGGTTTTCTCGATGGAATCGGCAATTTCGGTGAAAGAGCACAGCCCTTTTCGGAAAGCTTCGTTGGCCACTTCGTTGGCCGCATTGACGATGCACGGCATATTGCCGCCCTGCCTGAGACTCTCGTAGGCCATTTGCAGGCAGCGGAACTTCTGCATATCCGGCTCTATGAACTCAAGGTCGTGGGCGCGGAAGAGGTCGAGCCGGTCGCCGTCGAGATGCAGGCGCTCCGGGAACGAGAAGGCATACTGTATGGGCAGGCGCATATCGGGCACGCCCAGCTGTGCCTTCACCGAGCCGTCGCAGAACTGCACCGCACTGTGTACGATGCTCTGCGGATGCACCAGCACCTGTATCTTCTCAGCCGGAACACCGAAGAGCCATCGTGCCTCAATCACCTCGAAGCCCTTGTTCATAAGCGTTGCCGAGTCGATGGTTATCTTTGCGCCCATCTGCCACGTGGGATGGCGCAGCGCGTCGGCAGCGGTGACAGTCTTGAGCTGCTGCTGCGAGAAGTTGCGGAAAGGTCCGCCCGAGCAGGTGAGCAGCAGTTTCTCCACCTCGTTGTCGCCCTCTCCCACGAGGCTCTGGAAGATAGCCGAGTGCTCAGAGTCGACGGGCAGTATGGGCACGCGGTGCTGCTGTGCCAGGCTGCATATCAGTTCGCCAGCCACCACGAGCGTCTCCTTGTTGGCAAGGCATATCTTCTTGCGTGCGCGGATGGCATGGATGGTTGGCGAAAGGCCGGCATAGCCCACCATGGCGGTGAGCACCATGTCGATGGGAGCAGCCTCTACTATCTCGTCGAGAGCCTTGCTGCCGGCATATACCTTTATGTCTGGCAGGTCGGCAAGCGCCTCGCGCAGGTTATTATAATAGGTGTCGTCGGCTATCACCACAGCTGCCGGGCTGAAGCGGCGTGCCTGCTGTGCAAGCTGCTGCCAGCGGCTGTTGCCCGTCAGTGCGTAGACCTCGTAGCGGTCGCCATGCTGGGCTATCACGTCGAGAGCCTGCGTGCCGATGCTTCCGGTAGAGCCGAGTATGCAGATTTGTTGTTTTTCCATGTCTGTTTTGCTTTGAGGGGTGAAAGGTTAGGGGGTGAGAGGTGAGAGAAAAGTGCGGAGGGGCGGCGGTGATTACAGCTCCAACAGTCCTTCGGGCACGTTCATCACAATTCTGCGGTGGGCGATGTCGATGTCTTCTACAAGCTCGTCGGATGCGGGAATGAGCAGACTTCGCCCGTCGGGAGCCTCAACGTCGAACAGCAGGTTCACCGTTGAGTCGTCGACAGCCGTTATGGTGCCCACAGGGGTGCCGTCGCTGTTCTCTATCCGGCAGCCTATCAGCTGCGAGAAGCTCAGCTCGGAGTCGGTGTCGTGCACCTTGCTGCGCTCCATGTAGACCTTTGCCCCTTCGAGTCGGCGAGCCTGCACGTCGCTGTCAACGTCGAGAAACTTCATCAGCACGGTGGTGTTGCTGCGGAAGCGATACTCTTCGATGAAGAAAGGCACGAGCAATCCGTCGCAGTCCACCATCAGACAGTCGGCCTCGCAGCGGTCGAAGCTGTCGTCCTCGACCTCCATTGCCACCTCGCCTTTGTAGCCGTGGGTTCGGGTTATCCTGCCAGTAGGGAACACGTCGTTGAGTGAAATCATCGTCTTCGGTTTATTGCTGTTTGTCGTTTAGCCGCCGAGGTCAGTCGTCAACGCGCGTTATCTTCGCTCCGAGAGCGTTCAGTCGCGCCTCAATGTCCTCGTATCCGCGGTCAATCTGCGAGATATTGGCAATGCGGCTGGTGCCTTTCGCGCTGAGCGCTGCTATCAGCAGAGCTATTCCGGCACGAATGTCGGGACTCGTCATGCGCCCTGCCCTGAGCGTTTTCTTGTGGTCGTGGCCCACCACCACGGCGCGGTGCGGGTCGCAGAGTATGATCTGCGCTCCCATGTCGATAAGCTTGTCGGTGAAGAAGAGGCGGCTCTCAAACATCTTCTGGTGTATGAGCACGCTGCCCCGGGCCTGAGTGGCCACCACGAGGAGCACCGAGATAAGGTCGGGAGTGAGTCCCGGCCAGGGTGCGTCGGACAGAGTCATTATCGTTCCGTCGACAAACGACTCAATGACATAGTGCTGCTGCTTGGGTATGACGAGGTCGTCGCCGTCGACCTGTATCTTCACGCCGAGCCTTCGGAAGGCATCGGGAATGATGCCGAGGTCCTTGACCGACACCTCGCGTATCCTTATGCCGTCACCCACCATGGCAGCCATGCCGATGAACGAGCCTACCTCGATCATGTCGGGCAGCACGCGGTGAGTGGTTCCGTGCAGACTGTCGACGCCCACGATGGTAATCAGGTTGCTGCCAATGCCGCTGATGCTTGCTCCCATGCGGTTGAGCAGATGGCACAGCTGCTGGATATATGGCTCGCATGCTGCATTGTAGATGGTGGTTGTGCCCTTAGCCATCACAGCTGCCATGATGATGTTGGCCGTTCCCGTGACCGATGCCTCGTCGAGGAGCATATAGGTGCCCTTCAGACGGGTAGCCTCGATTGCATAAACGTTGCGCTGCTCATCGTGTACGAAGCGTGCGCCCAGCTGTCGGAAGCCCAGGAAGTGGGTGTCGAGACGGCGGCGGCCAATCTTGTCGCCACCGGGCTTAGCCACTACAGCGCGTCCGAAGCGGCCCAGCAGGGGGCCAATCATCAGCACACTGCCCCTCAGCGAGGAGCACTTGCGCACGAACTCGTCGCTCTGGAGGTAGTCGAGGTTGAGCTCGTCGGCCCTGAAAGCATATTCGCCCTTGGCCCTGCGGCTCACCTTCACGCCCATGTCCTTGAGCAGAAGTATAAGATTGTTGACATCGAGAATGTCGGGCACGTTGCTTATCACCACCTCGTCTTCGGTGAGCAGCGTAGCGCATATCACCTCGAGAGCCTCGTTCTTGGCTCCCTGGGGTGTGATGGTGCCGCTCAGGCGGTGGCCTCCCTCAATGATAAAAGACTCCATACAGGTTGTTATTTCTTCTTTCGGCGATTGTCGTGAAAGTCGCGCTCGTTGATTTTCTCAAACTTGAATGTTTTCAGGTCGAGCTTTATCCGCCCGTCGGTGTAGTGCTCCAGGTCGGCAGCCACCTTCTCGTCGTCGGTTGTGCCGTGGCTCCATTGCAGCAGCATACGCTTCATCTGGTTTGCAGTCTGGCGCACCAGCTCGTCGCGCTGCTTGCCTTCGGGCATGGTCTTGAGCTGCTGGAATATTTCTCCCATGAGCTTGCCGTAGTGGCGCACGGGTATATTCGACATGGGATAGCTCATCGGCTCGGGCTTGGTGGCTATCGTTGCAGCCTGTGCCACGTCGTAGGGATAGTCGATGTCGAGCTTGAACTGGCTCATCAGAGCCAGGTGGTCCCACAGCTTCTGCTCGTGGTCGGCCAGCTGGCGGTTCTGCGGATACATTCGGTCCATTATGCGGATAATCGTCGCGGCACACCGTTGGCGCTCGCTCTTTGTGGGCAGCGAGATGGCAAGGTCTACCATCTTCTGCACCTCACGACCGTATTCAGGCATGAGGAGCTTCTCGCGCTGGGTGTTGTAGTCTAATCCTTCTATTTCCATTGTAGTGATTGGTGAGTGGGGATTGGGGGATTGGTGTTCTTGCTGATTGTTTTATTGCGTCTCCCCTCCCTTGGGGAGGGGGGCTTGGCGTTCTTGCTGCTCCCCTCCCTTGGGGAGGGGTCGGGGGTGGGTTGTTGGGGTTACAACAGCTTCTTTGGAGTCTTGGCTACGAAGGCTTTCAGATAGAAAGGCTCAAAGTAGGCCACATCTTCGTACTGTCCGTTGAGGAACCGCTTCTCTGCCAAGGGCAGCATATACTTAGCCAGCGGCTCCACTCCCCTTACGAAATGGGCACGCGGATGGTCTATGACACTCATGCACTTGGCAGCTCCGTTGCCGAAGAAGTAGACATCGTGGCTGTCGAGATAGCTGCGATAGGTGTCGGCATCAACCACGTCGGCTCCCACGGGGCGCACCTCGCGCAGCGAGCGGTCGAAGATTTGTGCATACACTTCCATGCGCCGGGCATCAATCATCGGGCAGAGCAGCGCGTCGTCGGGCAGGCTGTCGAGTGGCAGCTCGGGCACCTTGCCCAGCAGCAGAGGCACAGCCAGCAGCTGCAACGTGGGCACCGAGAGCAGCTTCAGGTCGCGCCCGAAGCACAGCCCCTTGGCCATCGACACGCCGATGCGCAGACCTGTGTAGGAGCCGGGGCCGCTGCTCACAGCCACTGCATCGAAGGGAATGGCATGGCTGTCGGCAAACGACATGGCCTCGTCGACATACAAGCCCAGCATCACCGAGTGGTTGGGGCCGCCGTGGTCCTCTTTTGAGAATATGCAGGCACCGTCTTGCGACACAGCCACCGAGCAAACGTCGGTGCTTGTCTCTATATTCAATATGCAAGCCATAATCTGATGATAGCAATAAAGAAAGTGCAAATGTACGCTTTTTCACGCAAAAAGTGTACTTTTGCAAAAAAATTAACTAATTATAAGCATGATACAGTCGATGACGGGCTACGGAAAAGCTGTCGTAGCCTATAATGAAAAGAAGATAAGCGTTGAGGTGAAGTCGCTCAATTCCAAGTCGCTCGACCTCTCGGTGCGCCTTGCACCGCTCTATCGCGAGAAGGAAATGGAACTACGTCAGTGCATAGCCAAGGCACTGGAACGCGGAAAGGTGGACTTCGCCCTGTGGATTGAGAAGGATGCCGGCACTGATGCCACACCCATAAACGGGGCTCTCGTGGAGAACTACTACCGACAGATAAAGGACATTGCGGCCCGGACGGGCATTGCCGAACCCACGGACTGGTTCCAGACCCTGCTGCGGCTGCCCGACGTGACCACCCGCACCGAGGTGGAACAGCTCAGCGACGAGGAGTGGCAGGTGGCTATGCAGGCTGTCTATCAGGCTCTCGCACAGCTGCAGGACTTCCGCCTGCAAGAGGGCAAAGCACTGATGAAGAAGTTCACCGAGAAGGTGGACAACATCGAGAAGCTGCTCCACAGCCTGGAGCCTTACGAGAAGAGCCGCGTCGAGAAGATACGCGCACGCATCACCGATGGCCTGCGCAACATTCCCGAAGCCGACTACGACAAGAACCGACTGGAGCAGGAGCTGATATACTACATAGAGAAGCTCGACATCAGCGAGGAGAAACAGCGACTGGCCAACCACCTGAGCTACTTCCGCCAGACAATGGACAGCGGACACGCACAAGGCAAGAAGCTGGGATTCATAGCCCAGGAGATGGGACGCGAGATAAACACCACCGGCTCGAAAAGCAACCACGCCGAGATGCAGAACATCGTGGTGAAGATGAAAGACGAGCTGGAGCAAATCAAGGAGCAGGTGCTCAACGTGCTGTAGGCATAAGGCTTATAGCATAGGGCTTATAGGGCTTATGAGACTTATAGGACTTATAGGACTTATAGGACTTATAGGACTTATGGCCCATTATAACAACAACTTTAAAAATTGATATGTTGGGAAAACTAATTATATTCAGTGCGCCATCGGGAAGCGGCAAGAGCACCATCGTCAACTGGCTCATGCAGGAGCATCCTGAGCTGAAGCTCTACTTCTCGGTGAGCTGCACCAGCCGTCCGCCGCGCGGAGACGAACGCCACGGCGTGGAGTACTTCTTCGTGTCGCCCGACGAGTTCCGCGACCTCATCTCGCAGAACGCTTTTCTGGAGTACGAGCAGGTGTACGAGGGCCGCTACTACGGCACGCTCACCCGCCAGGTGGAGCTGCAACGGCAGAACGGGCAGAACGTGGTGTTCGACATCGACGTGAAGGGCGGCATCAACGTGAAGCGCCACTACGGCGAGCAGGCTCTGAGCATATTCATCCAGCCGCCGTCAATCGATGAGCTGCGCCGCCGCCTCACGCTGCGCGCCACCGACAGCAAGGAGCAGATAGCCACACGCATTGACAAGGCAGCCTACGAGCTCACCTTTGCGCCGGAGTTCGACCACGTGGTGGTAAACGACGACCTCGAGAAGGCCAAGGCCGAAGTGCTCCAGCTGGTGAAATCATTCCTTGCAGAGTAGCACCATGAGCCAGCAGACAGCCACTGTCCCACCCCGCAAGAGTCATGCCCCAAGACGGGTGGGCATCTACGGCGGCTCGTTCAACCCCATACACAACGGCCATCTGGCCCTGGCGGAGGCTTTTCTCAAGGCTTGCGCCTTGGATGAGGTGTGGTTTGTGGTGTCGCCGCAAAACCCCTTCAAGGCCGACAGCCGCCTGCTCGACGACGACACGCGCCTGCGGCTCACGAGGATGGCTGTGGAACAAAGGCCCGGCCTGCGCGTGAGCGACGTGGAGTTCGGCCTGCCGCGACCATCGTATATGTGGAACACGTTGCAGAAACTCTCCCACGACCACCCCGACACGTCGTTCACGCTGCTCATTGGCGGCGACAACTGGGCATCGTTCGACCGATGGCACCGCGCCGCCGACATACTGAGCCACTACCCCGTGGCCGTTTATCCACGCCCCGACAGCCCCATCAGTGAGCAAAGCCTGCCCAAGGGCGTGACTCTGCTCAGGGCCGAGCTGCTCGACATAAGCAGCACGGCAGTGCGCCAAGCCGTAGCTCGCGGCGAGGACATAGACCACATGGTGCCGAAGCCGGTGGCCGAAGCAATCAGAAACGAACATCTATACAAAGCGAAATGAGCATCAGCAAATCAATAACAAACGTCTTCAGAACCCTTGCCAAGCCACTGCTGCTCAACTTCAGGTTCTTCACGATGATGTATGCACTGGGCATCGTGGTGGCCTACAGCGTTGTGCCCAACCGTCCCAATGCCCACGTCTACGACAACCTGTGGCTCGAGCTGTTTGCCGATGTCTACGTGATATGCACCCTGCTGGCTCTGCTGCCCGCCAAGGTGTGCCGATGGGTGCGCCGGCTGTTTGCCGCAGTGGCCTACATGGCGGCACTGGCCGACGTGTTCTGCTTCGTGCGGTTCCAGTCAACGCTCAATCCCACGATGCTGCTGCTGGCTTTCGAGACCGACAAGCGCGAGGCTGGCGAGTTCTTCTCGGGCTATGTGGGAGCAGACCTGCTGCAAACAGCAGTGGGATGGGTGGTGCTGCTGATGGCGATTCACGCTGTTTGGTGGATAGCGGCAAAGCTGGCGAAGCGCCTTCCTGCCCTGCGCCAAGGCGTACCGGTCCTGCGCAGCAGCATAGTGGGCTATCTTGAGGCAGCAACAGGCTTGGCAGCGGCAGGCATGATGGTGTGGGCAGGCATAGCCTCGGCAGGCAACAAGGCCGAGATGTGGCAGATGTTCTCGTGCCGCAACATAGGCGAGGTGGAGCATGAACTCACCACTCCCGACTGCGCCAACTTCTATCAACCGCTCTACAGGCTGGCGTTCAGCCTTTTCTCGAACCATCTGGCTGCGGAGCAGGTGAGCACGCTCATAGAGGCAAAGGACAACATACGGGTAGACAGCTGCTCGTTTCGCTCGCCGGAGATAGTGCTCATCATCGGAGAGAGCTACAACAAATACCACTCGGCCCTCTACGGCTACGACAAACCCACCACGCCGCGACAGATACGCCGCCGCGACAAGGAGCACATGGCGGTGTTCACCGATGTGGTGGCACCGTGGAACCTCACGAGCTTCGTGTTCAAGAATATGTTTTCGCTGAACATTATCGGACAGAAAGTCGAGTGGTGCGACCATCCGCTGTTCCCCGAGGTGTTCCGCAAGGCCGGCTATCACACGCGTTTCATCACCAATCAGTTTCTGCCCAAGGCCCGCGAGGCAGTCTACGACTTCTCGGGCGGCTTCTTCCTGAACAATCCCGAGCTGAGCAGCGCCATGTTCGACGAGCGCAACAGCAGCCTGCACACCTACGACGAGGGACTCCTGGCCGACTATGACCGCCTTGCAAAGGAACAAAAGGGCACCAATCACCACTCACCAGCCACCAATCCCAACTCACCAATCCCCCAACTCACCATCTTTCACCTGATGGGACAGCACGTGAACTACCACTCGCGCTATCCGCGCAAGCAGCGCCACTTCTACCCCGACGACTACGACCGGCCCGACCTCTCGCAGCGGCAACGCGACATACTGTCGCACTACGACAATGCCGTGCTCTACAACGACTCCGTAGTGGATGCCATAGTGAGCCGCTTCGAGCAGCGCGAGGCTGTGGTGATATACATCCCCGACCACGGCGAAGAGTGCTTCAACGACGGCTTCAAGCACTTCGGACGCAACCACAATGCCGAAATCACGCCGCGCCTGGCCCATCAGGAGTTCGACGTGCCCATGTGGATATGGTGCTCTGACAGCTATGTGGCGCGCCATGCCGACGTGTGGCAGCTGATTGTGGATGCCTGCCGCCGACCCATGATGACCGACACGCTGCCACAGATGCTGCTCTACCTCGCTGGCATCAGCACCAAGGACTATCAGGAACGGTACAACATATTGTCGCCCAACTACGATATCCACCGCCCGAGGGTGATAAAGGCAACGGTGGACTACAACAGACTGGTCGTAAAAGAAAAGAAAAAACAGTAAGAAATGCACAGACCAATACTATCGAAAGCCGAATGTAGCGTGATGCGCGGCGTGGCTATCATCGGAATAGCACTCCACAACTACTGCCACTGGCTGCCCGGCATCATCCGTGAGAACGAATACCAGTTCATGCAGAAGAACGTCGACGGCCTGAGCGGAGTGCTCGCTGCGCCAGACAGCAACCTGCCGCTCCATCTGCTGTCGTTCTTCGGCCACTACGGGGTGCCGCTGTTCCTGTTTCTGAGCGCCTACGGACTCGGACTGAAATACGAGCGCCCGCTGCCGCAGGGTGGCTACGAGGGCAAGAAAGTGGGGATATGGCCCTTTCTGAGCAGCCACTTCGTCAAGCTGTTCCGCATGATGTTCGCAGGCTTCGCGGCGTTTATGATAGTCTATGCCCTGATGCCCGACAGCCACCACTACACCGTAGAGCAGGTGATAGCACAACTCACGATGACCATAAACTTCATGCCGAATCCCGACAGGATGATATGGCCAGGCCCATACTGGTTCTTCGGGCTTATGATGCAGCTCTACGTTATCTACCGCCTGCTGCTCTACCGCCGCCACTGGGGGGTGACTGTGGGGCTGACAGCGGTCTGCATGGTGGCACAGATGATGTGTGACCCACAGGGCGAAACGCAGAACTACCTGCACTATAACTTCGTGGGCAGTATGCTTCCCTTCGGCGTGGGACTGCTCACGGCACGCTACGGGCAGCTTATGTCGCGCCGTATGTGCGCTATAATGCTGCTGCCGTCGCTCTACATGGTCTACTACTTTGCCACGTCATGGCAGCTGTGGCAGCTTGCTCCGCTGGCTGTGGTGTTCACGGCGATATGCTTCGTCAAGTCGCTGGGCATCACCGACATCGACAGCGGCAATCCGCTGCGTGTGGCCTATCGCCCCCTGCAATGGGTGGGCAGCGTTTCGGCAGCAATGTTCGTGTGCCACGCCATAACCCGCAAGCTCTTCATCCCCATGAGCTACCACGGCGACACTTATCTGGGCCTGCTCGTCTATGCCATTACAACCATTGCACTGTCGTGGCTTTTCAACAAAATAATAAGTTTGATGGCTAATACAAAATGAAGATAAAAAACATAGAACTGGCCGACATAAGCCGCTACCGCGGCGAGCTGATGGGAGCGGCAATGCTCTTCATCATTCTGTTCCACGTGCAGCTTCCACGCAGCGATATGTTCTTCGGGCTGCGACGGATGGGCAACATCGGAGTAGACTTGTTTCTGTTTCTGAGCGGCATCGGCCTGTGGTTCTCGTGGATGAAGGACCGCAAGGGCGAGAACCTGCGACAGAAGACCGTCGGTTTCTACCTTCGCCGCCTGCTGCGCATCTACCCTACGTGGTTAGTGATGGCATCGCTGTTCTACGTGGGCGATTTCATGGGAGCCGGCAAATACAGCAAGAACTTAGTAGACCTGCTGGGCGACGTGCTCGTGAACTGGGACTTCTGGCTGCACGACGAGCTCACCTTCTGGTATATCCCTGCCACGATGATGCTCTATCTGCTGGCACCGCCCTACATGGAGCTTATCCGCCGCCACCCCATCTACCGCTGGCTGCCGGTGGTGATGGTCATGTGGTGCGTCATCGTGCAGTGGGTGACACCAATACATCAGGCCGTAGGCCATATAGAAATATTCTGGAGCCGCGTGCCGATATTCTTCATCGGAATAAACATGAGCGGAGCCGTGCGCGGCAAGCAGAGTGTCGACGGTCAGGCGATATGGCTGATACTGCTGATGTTCGGCGTGGCACTCTCGGCAAGCATCTTCCTCGAGCAGGTGCGCCACGGGCAGTTCCCGCTGTTTGTGGAGCGGATGCTCTATATTCCGCTCACCGTTACCACGGTGCTGCTGCTCAACGCCGTATTCCGACACACCCCACAGTGGTTCAACCGCGCACTAAGCTTCGTTGGAGCAGTGAGCCTGGAGATATACCTCATCCACTCACACTTCGTGCTGGTGCACCTCGAACGCCTGGGATGGAGCTACTGGCCCAAGTTCTTTGCCTGCTTAGCCATCACCCTGCCGTTGGCATGGCTGCTCAACAAAGTGATTGGCCTGATAGTTAGACCTTTAGAAAAACGTCTGAAATGAAAAGCATACTCCGACTGCTGCGTCCGAAGCAATGGACCAAGAACGTGTTTGTGATGCTGCCGCTCTTCTTTGGCGGACAGCTGCTGAACCTCGATGCCCTCTGTCAGGGGCTGATAGTGATGCTGGCGTTCTCGTTCGCAGCATCGTCGATCTACTGTCTGAACGACATTGCCGACCTGGAGGCCGACCGGCGCCATCCCGTGAAGTGCAACAGGCCGATAGCATCGGGAGCCGTGAGCAAGACGCAGGCCTGGATGCTTATGGGCGGATTGTTGCTCATGGCTATCATCACACTGCTTGCAGGCAGCTCGCTGCCCAGCGGCAATCACCCCTCAGCCCTCACCTCTCACCTCTCACCCTTATATATTGTCCTCGGCTACTGGCTGATGAACGTTGCCTATTGCCTATGGCTGAAGCACATAGCGATAGTCGACGTGTGCATCGTGGCCTCGGGCTTCGTGCTGCGTATGCTTGCTGGCGGCATGGCCACGGGCATAGTGCTGAGCAAGTGGATAGTGCTGATGGGCTTTCTGCTCACCCTCTTCCTCTCGTTAGCCAAGCGCCGCGACGACGTGCTGCGCATGATGGCTACGGGCGAGGCTCCGCGACGCAACACCTCGCGCTACAACATGACATTCATCAACGAGGCGATAACCATCACTGCCACCGTCACTCTGGTGTGCTACGTTATGTACACCGTGTCGCCAGAGGTGATACGCCAGTTCCACACCGACTATCTCTACCTCACCACCGTGTTCGTGCTGCTGGGCCTGCTGCGCTATCTGCAAAAGGCTCTCGTGGACCAACAGACCGGCGACCCCACGCGCGTGCTGCTCACCGACCGCTTCACCCAGCTCGTGGTAGCCGCATGGGTCGTGAGTTTCCTTGTGCTCATATACCTGTAGGGCTGTTCGGCAGCACACCTTATTATATATATACGGATTGCCGATACTAAAAAACAGGAAGAACAGTTTGTGATTGTATAACTTTTCGTAACTTTACACACTTTTCAAGCCCCTGAATGTTAAATTCTTACCCACTATCATCCAGCCAATGACAGAAGAAAACCCACGTAAGACGAAACAACGTGTCTACGCCTTCGACTTCGACGGCACCATCACTCGGCGCGACACCCTGCTCGAAATCATCCGCTTTGCCTGTGGCACACGGCGGCTGATGCTGGGCGCAGCACTGTATATGCCCATGCTCATGCTTATGAAGCTGCGCCTCTACCCCAACTGGAAAGCCAAGCAGAAGGTGTTTGCCCACTTCTTCGGCGGCATGGAGATAGAGGAGTTCGACCGTATCTGCCGCGACTTTGCCTTATTCAACAAAGCTCTGCTGCGCCCCAAAGCCATCGACACCATAGCGCGCGCACTGCAAGAGGGCAGCAAGGTGATTATCGTCAGCGCAAGCATAGAGAACTGGGTGCGCCCGTTCTTCAGCGACTTCGGCGACAAGGTGATGGTGTCGTGTACGCGCATCGACGTGCGCAACGGCAAGCTGACAGGCAAGTTCCTTACCATGAACTGCTACGGGAGCGAGAAGGTGAAACGCATAGAGACCGCTTTCCCTTTCCGCAAGACCTACGAACTCTATGCCTACGGTGACACCGAAGGCGACAAAGCAATGCTCAACTATGCAGATAAAGGATTTTATAAACCGTTTAGACGATAACCGCCGCCGACAGCTTGCCGAGGTGATGCGCTTCGGCATGGTGGGTGTTGTTGCCACGGTGATACAAGTGGTGGTCTACAACCTGCTGCTCACGCTGCTCAACGAGCTGGTGGCCAACCTTCTGGGCTACATCGTGAGCCTTACGTTCAACTACTTTGCATCCACTTATTTCACGTTTCGCGTCAAGGCCAGTGCCTCGCGCGGTGCAGGCTTCCTGCTCTCCCACGCGGTGAACCTCACGTTGCAGACCGTCTCGCTGTCCACCTTCCTACACCTCGGGGCCGGACCGCGCGTGGCACAGCTGCTGATGTTCTGCGTTTGCGTGCCCGTCAACTTCATGCTTGTCAGGTTCTTTATGACCCGCGGTCGCGGCAAGAAACCTTCCGAGTCCTCCGACAACTCCGACAACTCTCCATACCAATGACTATCAAATCACTAATATCCTCACTTGGCCGCCTGCTGGCCATTCGCCGCGACGAATGGTGGATAGCGGCTGTAGCGGCAGTGGTGTCGGCCCTGCTCAACGCACTCACCATAGCCCGCTACTTCACCCCTTTCACACAGCTTAGCGACAACTACCGCCGGCTGTTTGTCAAGACGTTCCACATCTCGGGCTTCGACCCGCTCACCTACGAGGCTGTCTCGGCATGGGACACAGCCTACAACGTCTACCGTCATCCGCTGCTGGCGTTCTTCATGTATCCGCTCTACCTCGTCAACCGCCTGCTGATGTGGCTCACGGGAGCCAACTGCGTGCAGTTTGTCGTGGCGGTGGTGCTCGTGGTGAGTGCTGTCTACTCAGCGCTGATGCTCTACCGCATACTCCACGAGCTGGTGGGCATAGTGCGCGGCGAGGCTCTGCTGCTCGTGGTAATGTACTTCAGCTTTGCCTACGTGATGCTCGCCGTGATGGTTCCCGACCACTTCGCGCTGTCGATGACGGTGCTGCTCACCACCATCTATGCCTGCGGACGACGGCAGCAGCAGGGCCGTCCGCTGTCGAAAGCCGAGACGGTGGTGATGTTTGTGGTGACAGCAGGCATATCGCTCAACAACGGCATAAAGACTTTCCTCGCCGCACTCTTCACTTCGGGCCGCCGCTTCTTCGGCTGGCGCTACCTCCTGCTGGCTGTTGCGCTGCCCTCGGCACTGATGTGGGGCTTCGCACGATGGGAATACCGCCACTTTGTGTGGCCCAAGGAGATGGCTCGCAAGGAAGCAAAGGCAAAAGCCCACCCCCTCCCAAAGGGAGGGAAGATTGCTCCACAGACCACCTATAATGCCAACTCCGCCCATACCCCCCAGCCATCCCACTCTGCCCCCGGCCAAAAGCCTTCCTCAAATACCGTCACTCCCATCATGCAAGGCGAGTTCATGCGGTGGACCGACATCAGCACCTCGCGGCCTCTGTCGGTGCGCGAGAACCTCTTTGGCGAAGCCATACAGCTCCACCGCGACCACCTGCTTGGCGACGTGCTGCGCACGCGACCGACGATAGTGAGCTACCGCTCGGTGATGAACTACCTCGTGGAGCTTGCCATAGTGGTGCTCTTCGTGCTCGGCATAGTGGCAGGATGGCGGTCGCGGCTGCTATGGACGGTGCTCGCCTTCTTTGCTGCCGACATGGTGCTGCACGTGGGAATGGGCTTCGGCCTCAACGAAATCTACATCATGGCTCCACACTTCATCTATGCCATACCCATAGCCATCGGCTTCCTATTCCGCCGATTCACGTCTAATGCCACCTTGCAGACCGCCGTGGCCTCGATTGCCGCCTTCCTGTGGATCTACAATGGCTACCTTATTACTTCATACCTGATATGAGTGGAGATTGGTGAGAGGTGTTCTTGCTGCTCCCCTCACTTGGGGAGGGGTTGGGGGTGGGTGCTTGGTGAATGACAAGATAATAACAATGAAACATATTTTCCGCATAGACCGCAGCGAACGTGTGGTGGTGGCGATGGCTCTGGCTGTGCTGCTGCCGCTCCACTGGCTCATGGTGGCTAAGTTTGCACCGCTGCTGATGCACTACGACGTGGACACATGGCGCACGTTCATGCGCAACTACCATATGTCGGGCTTCGACCCCATCGTCTATCATGCCGTGGCCGACGGCTCGATGGCCTTCGACCTGCTGCGCCATCCGCTGCTCGCCGCTGTGCTCTATCCGCTCTACCTGCTCAACATGGGCCTTACGGCAGCCACTGGGGTCAACTGCGTGCAGTTCGTGGTTGCCGCAATGCTCATGGTGTGCGGCCTGGGCTCGGTGCTGATGGTCTACCGCACGTGCCTCATAACAGGCACACCGCGCGGTGCTGCGCTGCTGCTGTCGGCACTGTTCCTTAGCTTTGCCTACGTTATGCTGTCGCTCATCGTGGCCGACCACTTCGCGCTGTCGATGCTGCTGCTCACCTTATATATTTATATAGCTGCGCTGAAGTTGCACAACGGCACACGCTTCTCGCCGTGCGAAGCGGCAGTGGCAGTGGTGCTCATGGGCGGCATCACGCTGAGCAATGCCGCACTGGCCTGCATCATCGTGGCTGCCGTGAACGGGCGCAGCCTGCTCAGGCCCCGGATGCTGCTTGGCGGCATAGTGGTGCCGGGATTGCTGCTCGCGACGGTAGCCCTGCTGCTCACCCTGACATGGGGCGATGCCGCGTCGGCGGTGAACAGTCAGGTGGAGTTCGTAGGCTCCGACGCATCGCGGATGGCCATCTTCGTTGAGAACTTTCTGGGCGAGAGCTTGCAGCTACACCGCGGCCATGTGCTCGGCGACGTGCTGACGGGCCGCCCCGTGGTGGTGGCCTACAACCACTGGGTGCAGTATCTGGTGGTCGCCGCAACGGTGAGCTACGCCCTCTTCGGCTTCATTGCCGGTCGCCGCAGCCGTATGGCACAGATGCTCGCCGCACTGCTCGCCTTCAACATAGTGCTCCACCTCGTCATTGGCTTTGCCCTCGAGGAAGTCTACATCATGGCAGCCCACTGGGTGTCCGTCATTCCGCTGTCGACAGCCTTCCTGCTGAAACGCGGCGGCACCGCTCGCAACACCGACCGGCAGCCTGCCACCAAACTCGTGCTTACTTCCACACATTACCTCATCATAACGGCTGTGGCCCTCTGGCTCTACTGCTGGCACGGATACATACTCTACAACTACCTCACTTGGCCGCTAAGACCGTGATAATCACAGTGAAAAAGCAAGACAACTAAAATGTTAAGAAAGAGTTAAAACCTGTTAACTGTAATTTTTTTTAGGTAGAAACACTATCTTTGCAGAGCATTTAGGTGCAAGAACGATACAAACATCAAGGATTTGTCCCGCCTGGGAGGTTCTCTCTCTTGGCAGAGAGTTCCAGATGAATAGAAAATGTAATGGAAAAAAACTGTTCACACACAACAGCCAACCGCTGCCGGGCAACAGTCTGATTGCCGGGTGAGTGGCTCATGTGCCCATCGCGCATCCATGCAGCGCGAAGCAGGGCAACGAAGGGGGACGTTCCTACATCTAACATCGTCCAGACACCAGTAAGCAAAGTGACATTTCGACATTCGCTATAACCCAAACAATGCGTTCTGCATTGTGCCCAGCGTCGTGAGACGCACTCAAATACACATTTTATTCATCGTTCGCCCTGCACTGTTTGGTGCAGGGCTTTTCATTGCTCCGCCCCCGAGGGATGCGCGCCGGGCCTCGCCGCTTTTTACAACCCCCTCCGTAACTTTTCTCCAACAGCCCCGTAACAACCTTCCAGCTATCCTGTAGCAATGTTACAGAGCAGCTGTAGCATTGCTCCGGGGCTGCTGGAGAAACATTCCCAGCACGGTCTGGAAATCCGTCAGCACCAAACCACTGACTAACAGGCAGTTAGAAATTCGAGAAAACGACCGAAAACTCGCCCCGCCACACTTCAACAGCTCCCCCTCATGCCCCGCGCCACTTACCCTCTCAGCACCTGCTCCAGCATTGTCTGATTGATTTTTCGGCCCGAATATAAGGCTTATTGCTTTTCGGAATGAATAAAAATGCTTACTTTTGCAGCAAAGTGTAAGACAAACAAAGCTTATTATGGACAACATGAAGAAAATGCTGGCAGGCAAGCTGCTCGACATCAAAGCAATAAAGCTGCAACCTCAGGACCTGTTTACATGGGCCAGCGGCTGGAAATCACCCTTCTACTGCGACAACCGCAAGACTCTCTCCTTCCCTGAGCTGCGCACGTGGGTCAAGCAGGAGCTCGTACACACGGTGCTCAGCGAGTTCCCCGAAGCCACAGCCGTAGCCGGAGTGGCCACGGGAGCCATTGCCCAGGGTGCGCTCGTTGCCGACGCACTGGCTATGCCCTTCGTCTACGTGCGCTCGAAAGCCAAGGACCACGGTATGCAAAACCTCATAGAGGGTGAGCTTCCCGAGGGTTCTAAGGTGGTGGTGATAGAAGACCTCATCTCCACCGGCGGCAGTTCGCTCAAGGCCGTGGCCGCACTGCGCGAGGCCGGCTACGAAGTGGTGGGCATGGTAGCCAGCTACACCTACGGTTTCCCCGTGGCTGAGCAGGCTTTCAGCGAAGCCAACGTGCGCCTGGTGACACTCACCGACTACGACAGCGTGGTAGCCGTAGCACTGGAAACAGGCTACATCAAGGCCGACGACGTGGAGCTGCTCGCCCAGTGGCGCAAGGATCCCGCTGCATTTGGCAAATAACCACAGACGAAGAGCCACAGAACGTCTCCATTCCTAATCCTTAATATCAACGAGATGGCAAAGTTTGAAAGCACAGTAAAACAGATAAACTACCCGCAGCAGGATGTCTATGCCATGCTGAGCGATATGCAGAACATAGAGCGAGTGCGCGACCGTCTGCCCGAAGACAAAGTGAAAGACCTGGAGTTCGACAGCGACTCGGTGACTATCAACGTAGACCCGGTGGGCAAGGTGGCCATGCGCATCATCGAGCGCGAGGAACCCAAGACCATTAAGTTCGAGTCGGTGAGCTCACCCGTGCCCTTCAACTTCTGGATACAGCTGCTGCCTCACGGCGACGAGGCCACACTGATGCGTCTCACGATAAAGGCCGACATACCCATCTTCCTCAAAGGAATGGTGGGCAAGCCCCTGCAGGAAGGCGTGGAGCGCATGGCAGATATGCTGGCAATGATAAGGTTTAAGGATTAAGGCTGAGGGTTGAAGTATCGCTGGCGCGAGTGTATATGGAAGAAGTAAAATGCCATTACCTCAACCGTAATACATAAGCCATAAAACTTCGCCAGCGGCGACCACTTTATACCTCAACCGCAATACATAATACATAAATAAGTACATGAAACTTTGGGAAAAGAACTATGAGGTCAATGCTGAGATAGACCGGTTCACCGTTGGGCGCGACCGCGAGATGGACTTGTACTTGGCTCCCTACGACGTCATGGGAAGCATGGCACACATCACCATGCTCGAAACCATAGGGCTGCTCAGCTCCGACGAGCTGCGGCAGCTGCTTGCCGAGCTGCGCGCCATCTACCGCGAGGCTGCCGAGGGCCGCTTCGAGATAGAGGACGGAGTGGAAGACGTTCACTCGCAGGTGGAGCTGATGCTCACCCGCCGGCTGGGCGACATGGGCAAGAAGATACACAGCGGGCGCTCGCGCAACGACCAGGTGCTCGTCGACCTGAAACTGTTCACTCGCCAGCAGCTGCGCGACATTGCCGAGCTGGTGAAGGTGCTCTTCGACGAGCTCATTGCCAAGAGCAACGAGCTGAAAGACGTGCTCATGCCGGGCTACACCCACCTGCAAGTGGCCATGCCAAGCTCGTTCGGACTGTGGTTCGGAGCATACGCCGAGTCGCTGTGCGACGATATGCTCTTCCTTCAGGCTGCCTACCGCATGACCAACCGCAACCCTCTGGGCTCGGCGGCAGGCTACGGCAGCTCGTTCCCACTCAACCGGCAGCTCACCACCGACCTGCTGGGCTTCGACTCGATGGACTACAACGTGGTGTATGCACAGATGGGACGCGGCAAGACGGAGCGCAACGTGGCCTTCGCCATGGCTACCATAGCAGGCACACTGGCCAAGCTGGCCTTCGACGCGTGCCTGTTCAACTCGCAGAACTTCGGGTTCGTGCGCCTGCCAAAGGAGTGTACCACCGGCAGCAGCATCATGCCACACAAGAAAAACCCCGACGTCTTCGAGCTGATACGTGCCAAATGCAACAAGCTTCAGGCACTGCCCACACAGGTTACGCTGATTATGAACAACCTGCCGGTGGGCTACTTCCGCGACTTGCAGATAATAAAAGAGGTGTTCCTGCCCGCCTTCGACGAACTGAAAGACTGTCTCAACATGACAGCCTACATCATAAACCGCATGGAGGTGAACCGAAACATCCTGGACAACCCCATCTACGACCCCATCTTCAGCGTAGAGGAAGTGAACCGGCTGGCTGCGGAGGGTATGCCCTTCCGCGATGCCTACAAGAAGGTTGGACTGGAAATAGAGGCCGGAACGTTCCGTGCCGACAAGCACATCCACCACACACACGAAGGCAGCATAGGCAACCTGTGCAACGACAAGATAGAAGCTCTGATGCAGCAAACCATCGGCAGCTTCGGCTTCGAGAAGGTTGAGCTCCTCACCAATCCCTGACAAGGGCAAGCCCGACAAAAAAGACTAACCATCCCTGCTTACAAAGTATGGACTTCAAGCTATCACACACCCACCGCCCCCACACACTCCTGACTCTCTTAGGAGTGTGTGCGGGTCTTTTGGCTGTATTCGCGTGCAACAACCAGGGCTTCGAATACAACGACTACCATCCCAATCTCACCATCGACAACTCGAAACACCTCAACACCACGCTGGCAAGCAGCATGGACCCGATGACTCCCGGAGTATTCTGCATCATCAGCACGACGATAAAGAACGGGGTCTACTACTACTGCTTCCAGAACAACTACGGCGATGTGTCGGAGAGTATGTTCAACAGCATCGACCAGTATATGCAGTCGCAACTGCACATGGGGCTCAACAACGGCCTTATAGTGGGCTACGGCAACCTTGACAACCCACCCCACTTCTATGCCTACGACCTGCAATGCCCCAACTGCTTCAACCCCAACGCGCTGCCACTGCGCAACCACACGCTGACCGTAAGCGGCACGGGCATTGCTTCGTGCAAGGACTGCCACAGAGAATACAACCTGAACACGGGCGGAAACATCGTTGCCGGCGATACCGGGACGATGCTGAAACCCTATCATGCCAGCAACACCGGTCCCAACGGACTGTTGCGCGTCTACTGAAAAGCTCAAGTAACAACCTATTATTCAAATTAAACAACAACAACATGAGAATCAGAAATCTTTTTCTTTCAGCTTTGCTCGTCGTGGCAGCAGTGGCATCAGCTCAGCAGATGCCGCCGATACCTGTCGACAAGCAGGTGCGGATAGGCAAGCTCGACTGCGGGCTGACCTACTACATCCGCCACAACAACTGGCCAGAAGACAAGGCCAACTTCTACATTGCACAGCGCGTGGGCTCCATTCAGGAAGACGACTCACAGCGCGGACTGGCTCACTTCCTGGAGCACATGGCCTTCAACGGCTCTGAGCACTTCCCCGACTCCACCCTGCTGGAGTTCACCCGCTCGTTAGGAGTTGAGTTCGGCAGCGACCTGAACGCCTACACCAGCATCGACGAGACCGTTTACCGCATCACCGACGTGCCCACCAAGCGCGCCACGGCACTCGACTCATGTCTGCTCATACTGAAAGACTGGTCGAACGGCCTCACCCTTGCCGACAAGGAGATTGACAAGGAGCGCGGAGTGATACACCAGGAGTGGCAGCTCAACGAAGGCCCCATGCAGCGCGGCTATCAGCGCATACTGCCGAAGCTCTATCCCGGCTCAAAGTACGGCCACCGTATGCCCATCGGACTGATGGAAATCGTTGACAACTTCCCGTATCAGGTTCTGCGCGACTACTACAAGAAGTGGTATCGCCCCGACAACCAGGCCGTGATAGTAGTGGGCAACGTCGATGTAGACCACATCGAGGCCGAAATCAAGCGCCTATGGGCTGGCGTGACGGTGCCTGCCAATGCCGCTAAGGTGGTAGACGAGCCCGTGCCCGACAATGCCGAGGCCATCTACGTCATCGACAAGGACAAGGAACAGCAGTTCTCGCGCGTCACGATAGCCATGAAGCACGACATCGTGCCCGACTCCGACAAGGTGACCGTTGCCTACCTTATCGACCAGTACGCCAAGGAGCTTATCACCATGATGTTCAACCAGCGCCTGGAAGAGGCCACACAGCAGGCCAACAGCCCCTTTGCCGCCGCCGGTTCATACGATGACAACTACATGATATCGAAGACCAAGGATGCCTTCACGCTCATTGCTTACGCCAAGGAAGGCCAGGATCTGGAGACTCTGGCTGCTCTCTACCGCGAGGCACAGCGCGTGCGCCAGCATGGCTTCACCCCGTCGGAGTTCCAGCGCGCCAAGGACGAATACCTCTCGCAGCTCGAAAAGCGATATGCCAACCGCAACAAAATCAAGAACTCGCAGTTCGGCGACCAGTATCGCGACAACTATCTGAGCAACGAACCTATCCCTTCAATCGAAGACGAATACCAGATCATGTCGCAGCTGGCAGCCGCACCCATCATCAACGTGGATATTATCAACGGCTTCGCCAAGGAACTTATCAGCGACACCGACTCAAACCTCGTGGCTTTCATCACCTTGCAGGAGAAGGAAGGCAAGACCTACTACTCTGAAGCCGACATGGCAGCTGCCATTAAAGGCGTGAGAGGCGAGAAGATTGAGGCTTACGTGGACAAGACCAAGAACGAACCGCTGATTGCCAAGATGCCGAAAGCCGGCAAGATTGTGTCGAAGAAGGACAATGCAACCTTCGGCTACACCGAGCTGACACTCTCTAACGGTGCCCGCGTGGTACTGAAGAAGACCGACTTCAAGGAGAACGAGGTGCAGTTCCAGGCCATTGCCAAGGGCGGCAAGGGTGTGTACGGACAGAAAGACTTCGTCAACCTGAAGTACTTCAACACCATAATCGAAGCCAGCGGACTGGGCAACTTCTCCAACAACGAACTGAAGAAGGCACTCTACGGCAAGCAGGCCAACGTGTCGATGCAGCTTCAGGACCGCATACAGTCGCTCGGCGGCGTTTCGGTTCCCAAGGACATCGAGACTCTCATGCAGCTTATCTACCTCAACTTCACGGCTATTGCCAAGGACCAGGACTCCTACAAGAGCACAATGTCGCTGCTTGAGATGAGCCTGAAGAACAAGTACCTCAAGCCCGAGCAGGTGTTCAGCGACTCGCTGATGCTCACCATCTACAACCACGAGCCCTTCCACGCTCCGATGAACGCCAGCGAGATAGCACAGGTGAACTACGACCGCATCCTCGAAATAGCCAAGGAGCGCTTTGCCAATGCCGGCGACTTCGTGTTCTACTTTGTGGGCAACTACGACGAGCAGGCCATCATGCCGCTCATCGAGCAGTACATAGCCTCGCTGCCCGGCAAGAAGACCAATGCCGGCTATCCCGACGTGCCCGGATTTGCCAACGGACAGATTGCCAACCGCTTCGAGGAGAAGATGGAAAGCGCCAAGGCCATTGCCTTCGAGCTGTGGCATACGCCAGTGGCATACAACGTTGAGAACTACGTTCTGGCCGATGCCGCAGGCCAGGTGCTGACGATGGACTACCTCAAGGACATTCGCGAAGATGCCAGCGCAGCCTACTCGGTTGACGCAACAGGCACCGTGAGACGCATCGGCGACAAGGCGCAGACGATGATTCAGGCTATCTGCCCGATGGATCCCGCCAAGTCGGACATGGCTCTGAAGCTCCTCGCAAAGGGCTTTGCCGACAACAGCCTGAAGGTTGATGCCGACAAGCTTGCCAAGGTGAAGGAGAATATGCTCAAGAACGCCGATGCAGCCGCCAAGGACAACAGCCACTGGATGGACGTTATCGACGAGTATGTCTTCACGGGAGTAGACCTTCACACCGACTACAAGAAGCAGGTGCAGGCCCTCACGCCCGAGAAGGTTGCCGCCTTCATCAAGATGATTGCCGACAAAGGCAGCCACATCGAGGTGGTAATGACTCCGAAGAAGTAAGCACAGAGCCTGCACAGACTTTGTCAAGGCTATAGAAAAAAAGAGTTGGTGACGGGGAAACCTCCCCACACCAACTCTTTTGCTATATGCTCGCGCCGCACCTGCCCGACGGCTTGCCTCTTGTCGCCCCGTCTACTCTTCGCCCAAGAACAGCGACTCGTCCATCTCGCCCAGCGACTTCTTGCGCTTGTTCTCGCGCGCCCCGGCCTTGAGCAGGTTGCGCGCAGCCGTGATGATGCTCGGTCCGCTGGCAGCAGTGGTAATCTTCAGCTTGCCCATCTTGCGCAGCGTGTCGTTCATGCTCGACTCCACATCCAGGAAGCGCTGTCCGAAGTCCTGCACGCGGTCTATCACCGTGTTTGCCGCATCCATCATGGCCTGCTGGTTCTTGAGCTGACGCACCTGAGTCCACATCATTTCCAGTACGCGCAGGTTCATATACATTGTCTGCGGCCCAAGAATCATCACCCCTTCGTCGTATGCCTCGCGCCAAAGCGAGCTGTCGTTGAGCAGTGCCAGGTTGAGCGCGCCCTCGATAGGCACATACATTATGGCGAAGTTCAGGCGGTTGTAGCCCTCGGGCAGATAGCGCGTGTACTCCTTCCGGGCAAGCCTTTTCACCTGCATCCTCACGCTGTCGATGTGCGCCTTCAGGTAGGCCGACTTCTCCGGCGTGCCATCCTCGGCGTTCATGTAGCGCTCATAGTCGGTGAGCGACATCTTCGAGTCAACCACCACGTGGCGGTTGTTGGGGAAATGGAGTATGAAATCGGGTATCATGCCCTTTCCGTCGTCGCCTTTCATGCCTCGTCCGTCGCGCGAGCGCAGTGTCTCCTGTGTGTCGTACTGCTCGCCTTCGTGCAGTTCCAGGTCTTCGAGCAGCTGCTTCAGCTTCAGCTCTCCGAAGTTGCCCTGCACCTTCACCTCCCCGGTCAGGGCACGCGTCAGCCTGTCAGCCGTCTCGCCGATGGCCGCACTCTTCTGCATATTGATTTTTATAGCCTCGTCGAGGCGCGTCAGAGCCTCCGTCTGCTGCTCCTTGCTCTTGTCGAGAGCCTCCTGCATATCCTTCAGACTGCGCTGCAAGGGGTCTATTATCTTCGACACCTGCTCGCGGTTCTTCTCTCCCAGCTCGTCCTGCCGCAGCTTGAGCACCTTCTCCGAGGTGGTCTGCATCTGCTCGCGGATAAGGTCGAGCTGACTCTTCACCTGCTTTTCGTTCATCGTGTTGATGGCAGCTATCTGGTGGTTATAGTCATCCTTGGCCTGTGCCACCTGCTCAGCATACGATGCTTTCATCTCGGCAAGCTGTCGGTCGAAGGTTGCCTTGCGGTCGCCGAGCTGCCGCTCGTAGGATGCTTTCATCTCTTCGGCCTGCTGCTGCATGGCTGCCTGCTGCTCAGCCATCTGTTTTCGGCTGCGTGTCTGCTCGTCCAGCAGCCGCTGTGCAGCCTCATCCCTCTCGGCAGCAAGACGTTTCTCGCTCTCCTGCTTCTGCTCCTCGAGCCGTTGCAGGTAGTTGGCGGCATTGGCTTTCTGCACGTCGCGGTCGGCAGTGAGACGCGTTATGGCTTCGCCGCTCTCGGCATTGCGCGCCTCCTGAGCAGCCAACTTCCGGTTCTGTTCGGCCACGTTGCCCTCCAGACGGGCCACGTCGGCTTCCAGTTTCTTCTTTCCGCTGCTGCCTGCAATGTATGCAAGGACCGCCATAGCTACCGCAGCAATAATCCCAATTATCAAATATATCTCCATCGTTGTACTTTTATTTAATTCGTGAACCCATTATCCAAGACTCTCACCAATGCTTCACCCGAACCCCTGAGATGCGGTTTGTTGCCCACCTTCAGCGATTCTAATGCGTAGTCGTGGCTGTAGCCGTAGGGACTGCCCGGCTTCTCGTAGTCGAAGTTCTCCGACTTCACAAGACCAATATACACATCTGTGAACATTGCTATATATATTAAATAAGGTAATATGCCTGTCTGCCATTTGCATCTGAGTAGGCAGACGAATGTACGATACGCCATTCGGCTCATGCCAACGCTGCAACAAAGATAGAAAAAAACTGCAAAACTATCGCTTGTTTGGCAGCAACGAAAAACAACTGCGCCCAAACCTTAAAGTAAAACAACTTGTTTTGGTCTCCAATTTGGTGCTTATTGCATTGCAATTAGGCCCTTATTGCGAACCAAAACAAGTTGTTTT
>ONLG01000011.1 GCA_900318625.1 uncultured Prevotella sp. | reverse complement strand
CACTTTTCTGCATCAACTCCAATACTTTTTCCAGGGAACAAAACGGACAAAGACAGATTTTGCCTAACTTTGTACTTGATATTGCAAAATAATTATTATGGAACATAGAATTGAGCGCGTGAAATATCTTGGTAAAAAGGTATTTTCGAACAAGCGGTATAGCATCCATGTGATGCTGTTTGACCAAGGCATGGCAAGGGCCCGGATCTGCTACAAAAAAAGGAAAAACAGGAGCCTAATCCAGTATTGGGGGAGCTATTACTTGTGTTTCGACGAATGTCGGCGAGAGTGTGTGTACGACACTAGGGAATGTCTGTATTATTTGCAGATGGACAAACAGGCACGTCGTTGGTTTCGCAAGGTGCTGCGCCCGTGCTTTGAGAAGTTTCTGATGCCCAATGGTGGCATTAGTGCGGAAATAGCAGAAGAAGTTGAGAATATAGAGCGCCAACAGATCTGCGTCTATAGGTTGCCTGAAATTGATAAAGATGAAGAGCGATTCTTATGGTGGTAATATAGGAAGATAATGACATGAAACTTCAAGAACTATTGATGTCTGTATATTCTGTTATTCACCAAATAATTGTTATTTCTGAAAAAAGCCGTAATTTTTAACCTATACATTCAAGATAGAAGTGTAATTTTTACACTCGGCAATGAACGCAAAAAAGCAAGCTCTTTTGCATTGCATTGCACTCGTTTTTCCGTAACTCTGGCTTCGCCGAAGTTACTCCGTCTCGGCATAAAAAATAAATACATTTATTTTGTTCTGCACTCGACTTTCCGTAACTCTGGCTTCGTCGAAGTTACTGTCACTCGGCAATGAACTCAAAAAAGCAAGCTCTTTTGCATTGCATTGCACTCGTTTTTGCGTAACTTTGTCACTGCTACTGTGGGGTGGGAAAGTAATATGGCCATATTACTGACTAATATGACTCATATTACTCATATTACCGAGCAATATGACTCCTATTGCCTTACCTCCGGCCCCTTACCGAGGGAGGAGGACAACGCGATAGCTCCATAGTTCCTATAGCATCATAACATCTATAGTAGTTAAGATATAGAAAACAGCGAAATGAAACGAACAATATTGCTTATATCGAGGAGAGTTTTGTTGCTGATGCAGCTCGTTTGCCCCCTTGCGGCAAGCGGTCAGCAAGCCGATATGAGCAAGTTGTCGGCCTACGTGAGGCAGCTCTATGCCCTTTCAGGCGACAGCCGAAACGGTGAAGCACTGCAACGAGTGCGAAGTGGTGCTGTTGCAAGCCGGCGTTCGCAGTCTTCGCGCCCTGGTTCCTTGAGTTTGCAGCTTACTGCCTTTGTGCGTATCTCAGCTGACGGAAGCCGCATTTTGTCGGAAAACGGATGCAGCGAACTGGCTCGTTTCGGCAATATATACGTCGCTCGCATACCCTTCAGCAGTCTTTCTGCGCTGTCGGCAGACAGCCGTGTGAGGCGCATCGAGGCCAACCGCCCCTGCACTGTCACCATGGACACCGTGGCACGGTGTGTTGATGCACTGCCGGTGTATGCCGGCGAGCAACTTCCGCAGCCCTATACGGGCAGTGGGGTAGTGGTGGGAGTGATGGACATAGGCTTCGACCTGACCCATCCTAACTTCTTTTCTGCCGACCAGTCGCACTATCGCATAGCCCGTCTTTGGGACCAGCTGGGACACTCCGAGGGCACAGACCTCGGCACTTTTGTCGAGGGCCGCGAGGCTCTGATCAGCTACGGCCACACCGTCGACGGCCTGCTGCTTGGCCACGGCACCCACACCGCCGGTACAGCCGCCGGTTCGGGCCACGCCACGCCCTATCGCGGCATGGCTTTCGACAGCGAGCTGTGTCTCGTTGCCAATGCCACGTCAAACAACATGGAGCTTATCCCCGAAGAAGAGCAGCCTCTCTACACCTCGGCCACCGATGCCCTGGGATTCAAGTACATCTTCGACTATGCCCAGAGCGTGGGCAAACCATGTGTGGTTTCTTTCAGCGAGGGAGCCATCGACAGCTATTATGGCGACAGCGAACTCTACGACGAGGTGCTTGCTTCTATGGTGGGGCCGGGGCGCATACTCGTGGCTTCGGCTGGAAACGATGGTGAGCGCAAGCAGTTTTTCCACAAGCCAGCCACAGAGGAGTGCGGAACGTTCATCAGCGGGCCACGTGATAAGGCATATATCATGTGTGCCACACCGGCTCGCGTAGGCTTGCGCACCGTAATCTATCATCAGAAGCCCGACACCATCAGCTTCGTCCTCGATGCCGCCACAGCACCGACCGACACTATCGAGGTCAACGACACCCTGCAGCTCAGCTCCGGACAGTATGTTTTCCAGTTTGTCAGCTATCCCTCGCGTTTCGATGTCGGCGTGCGAGCCTGCGAGATGCTGATAACAGCCCCTTCGATTATCGGCCTTCAGGTGCCTGTCTCGGTTGAGGTGACGGGCAAGGAGGGCGAGGCCGACTTCCACCTGCTCGTCGGCACCATGTCCCAGAACAGCATCAACCCTCTGCTCACAAGCGGCGAAGCCACCCATCAGGTGCTCTCGCCGGGCTCTGCTCCAGCTGTTATCTGCGTAGGAGCCACTACACACCGCAATACCTTTGTCAACACCAGCGGCAACCGCCAGACTTCCGGCGAGGTGGGCAACGGCGCACTTGCCGCCTATTCCTCGCGCGGACCCACTCTCGACGGGCGCACCAAGCCCGACGTGGTTGCTCCGGGCACCTTTGTGATGTCGTCGTACAATCATTTCTTTCTCAACGACAACCCCGACAACTTTTTCCATCGATGGACTATTGCGCGCACCGACTTTGCCCCCGACGGCGGCGCGGCTGTTTCCTATCCCTGGGGAGCCGATGAGGGCACCTCTATGTCTACCCCCGTGGTGTCGGGAGCCATAGCCTTGTGGCTCGAAGCCTGCCCCAGTCTCACCCCGGAGCAGGTGAAGGATGTGCTTGCCGCTACCTGCAAGCCCGTCGTGCTTCCCTCGGGCGAGATGCCCTTGCAGTGGCCCAACAACTTTGCCGGGTACGGAGAGATTGATGTCTATGCCGGATTGGTCGAGGTGCTCAACCGTTATGTCACCGGCATTGACACCATCAGCCGCCACCAGCCAGCAGCAGTGGGCTGTCGCCTCTCGGCAGATGGGTTTCATGTCAGCATCGACGCTTCTGTTGCCGAGCCTGTCACGCTGCGCCTCTTTAGTGTCGGAGGACAGCTCGTTGCTTCGCGCCATGTCTGTGGCGGTGGCGAAACCGTCATTCCCATGACTGCGGCGGGCAGCGGAGTGTATGTCCTTCAGTCGCAGTCGAAGGATAAGGCAGCCGCCGGTTCCGTTGTGTTCCGGAAATAGATGGCTGCCAGCGCATTTCTATAGTTTAAGTTTCGCTTTTGGCAAAACCCTTATGCCATGCTTCCAATTCTCACAACAAGTAGGTATAAGGGCTAAACACCCACTTTTAGGTATTGTGGGCATCGGTCTTTCGTGCTAATTTTGCAACGTGATAAGGAGGAAAGCCAGTCCTGTCAGAGCGTATATGAACCCCGTCAGGATATATATAATATAAGGTGAAACATAACAACTAAACCATAAATAGAAATGAAAAAGACAGTAGTAGTTTACGGTTCGTCAACCGGTACGTGTGAATCCATTGCCAATACTATCGCCGACAAGCTCGGCACAGAGGCCATCAACGTGGCCGATATGACCGCCGACACCATAGCAGACAACGACGTGCTGCTGCTCGGTACATCCACCTGGGGTGCCGGAGAGTTGCAGGACGACTGGTACGACGGCATCGATGTGCTCAAGGAAGCTGACCTTGAGGGCAAAACCGTAGCCATTTTCGGATGCGGAGATGCCGAGTCCTATCCCGACACATTCTGCGGAGCGATGGGCGAAATCTACAATGCCGTGTGCGACAAGGCCACCGTTGTAGGCGGAGTGAGCACCGACGGCTACACCTTCGACGACTCTGATGCCGTGCAGAACGGCCAGTTTGTAGGTCTTGCGCTTGACGATGTCAACGAGAGCGACAAGACCGAGGCGCGCATCGACGCGTGGATAGCATCGCTTCCTTTGGAATAAGAGCCCACCCCCCAACCCCATTCCCGAGCGAAGCTCGCCTACCCGTAGCCTTTCCCCAAGGGAGGGGGCATAGAACACCACTCACCAGTACCCAATCACCAATCCCTAACCCCACTCACCAATCCATAACTCTACAAGTATGACACACGAAGTACGTCAGGCCAACGACATGAAAGTGCTGATGAACCACATCTACGAGTACAAGAAAGGCGTGCGCCGCATGGTGCTCTTCACCTGCAACAGCCGATACGAGCAGTTTGCCCGCAAGCGGCTCGAGCATCAGGGAATCGACTACTTGATACAGCCGGTGGGCGACGGTCGGAGCATGAACCTCTTTTTCGGTCGCCAGGAGTGCCTCGATGCCATACGGCTGATGGTCAACCGTCCGCTCAACCAGCTCTCTCCCGAAGAGGACTTCATGCTTGGAGCGTTGCTGGGCTATGACATCTGTGCGCAGTGTGAGCGCTATTGCCGTCGTAAGGGGCGTATGGAGTGTGATGGACATTGTCCGCATTGCAACTGATAAGGTGATAAATCGCTAATAGATAAATTCATAATGTTTTTTGTATGATACGTGAGGGCCGGCTGTGAAGCCAGTCCTCACTTTGTAATATGGCTAATACTACCGACCCACCCCCATCCCCTCCCCAAGGGAGTGGAGCTGTAAGGAAAGTAATATGGCCCATATTACCGACCAATATGGCCCATATTACTGACCAATATGGCCCATATTACTTTCCACCGACAGCCCCTGCGTAAGTGAGTGGAGGCGGATTGCAGAAAGAAAACATGAAAAACGCTATGCTGTATGTCGCAAAATGTTTGTAAATTTGTAGTCGGTAACAACCAGAAAGACTACAACATTAACATAACAATAAAACACACAAGCAAATGCGAACACTAAAACTTCTTATCTTTGTGCTGGCAATGGGTCTCGCTTCGTGCGGAACCACTCGCACGGTGCCCATCACCGGTCGCCAGCAGTCGCTCCTGGTAGACGATGCCCAGATGCTCTCGTTGAGCACGCAGGAGTACAACAAGTATATGCAGACAGCCAAGAAGTCTACCAACCAGGCCAACACCCAGATGGTGCAGCGCGTCGGTCAGAGGCTTGCCAACGCCGTAAGCACCTACCTCCGGCAGAATGGACTCGCCAGCGAGCTCAACAATTTCAAGTGGGAATTCAACCTTGTGCAGGACAAAAACGTCAATGCCTTCTGTATGCCCGGCGGAAAGATAGTAGTCTTCGAGGGTCTTCTGCCCGTCACTCAGACCGAAACGTCGCTGGCTATCGTGCTCGGCCACGAGATTGCCCACGCCGTGGCAAAGCACTCAGCCGAACAGATGTCGAAGCAGTATCGCCAGCAGGTGGGCACGCAGATAGGCGGAGCACTCCTCGGTGCGCTGGGCGTGAGCCAGGAGACGGTGTCGCTCGCACAGTGGGTAGGGCAGCAGGGCTTCAAGTTCCGCAACCTGAAATACTCGCGCGACCATGAGAACGAGGCCGACCACATGGGCCTTATCTTCGCTGCTATGGCCGGTTACAATCCGCAGGAAGCCGTCACCTTCTGGAAGCGAATGGCCTCGATGTCCAACTCCAGCGGCTCCGACATATTCAGCGACCACCCTTCCGATGCCAAGCGCATTGCCAACATACAGGGCTGGATGCCTGAGGCAATGAAGTATTACAAGAAGAAATAGCAGTGAAAAGCATCATCGACATAGAGAGATGATGCAAGACGGACTCGACAACTGAGCTTCTGAGTAATGAACCTTTAACAACGACAACCATGATAGACTATTTTATCAGCCATCTGTGGCAGCTCTGGGCTCTCATAAGCCTGCTCTGCCTGATACTCGAACTCACCAACGGCGACTTCTTCATACTCTGTTTTGCCATCGGTGGCGTGTTTGCAGCCGTGGCTTCGGCCATCACCGACAGTTTCGTAGTGCAGATTCTGGTATTTGCCGCAGCCACTATCCTGAGCCTGATATTCTTCCGTCCGGCAGCGTTGCGCTGGTTCCATAAGGACGGCGAGCAGCGCAAGAGCAATGCCGAGGCGCTTATAGGGCGCATCGGACGCGTCTCGCAGACCATCCCAGCCGACGGCTATGGCCGCGTAGCCATCGACGGCGACGACTGGAAGGCACTCGCCACAGGCTCGCAAGCCATTGATACAGGTTCGAGAGTGCGCGTGGTGAGCATAGACTCCATAATAATCACCGTTGAGCCGGTGGCCGACGCGCGGCAGTAGCTGCCCGGAGTGCTGTCTTTAATAACCCTTTAACCCTTTAACCATTTAATTTTTACCATTATGAGCATCGCAACCTATGTACTCATTGCAGTCGTTGTGCTGGTGATTATCATTGCCAAGAAGGCACTCGTGATAATCTCCCAGTCTGAAACCAAGATTATAGAGCGACTCGGTCGCTATCATGCCACGCTCAGCCCGGGTGTGAACATCATAGTTCCGTTTATCGACAGGGCCAAGGATATAGTCGTTCTGCGCAACGGTCGCTACCTCTACAGTGCCAACATCGACCTTCGCGAGCAGGTCTACGACTTTGACCGCCAGAACGTTATCACCAAGGACAACATCCAGATGCAGATCAACGCACTGCTCTATTTCCAGATTGTTGACCCCTTCAAGGCCGTCTACGAAATCAATAACCTGCCCAACGCCATCGAGAAACTCACCCAGACCACTCTGCGTAACATCATTGGCGAGATGGAACTCGACCAGACACTGACCTCGCGCGATACCATCAACACCAAGCTGCGCGCCGTTCTCGACGATGCTACCAACAAATGGGGTATCAAGGTGAACCGCGTAGAGCTTCAGGATATTATGCCGCCAGAGAGCGTTCTCACCGCTATGGAGAAGCAGATGCAGGCCGAGCGCAACAAGCGAGCAGTCATTCTGACCAGCGAGGGACAGAAGCAGTCGGCCATATTGCAGTCAGAAGGTGAGAAGACTTCGACCATCAACCGTGCCGAAGCGGCCAAGCAGCAGGAGATACTTCGCGCTGAGGGTGAGGCTCAGGCACGCATACGAAAGGCCGAAGCCGAGGCTATTGCCATCGAAAAGATAACCGAAGCAGTGGGCAAGAGCACCAATCCGGCCAACTATCTGCTTGCACAGAAGTACATACAGATGATGGAAGAGCTTGCCAAAGGCGACAAGACCAAGACTGTTTACCTGCCTTACGAGGCCACGAATATGCTCGGCAGCATAGGCGGAATTAAGGAATTGTTCAAGGAAGGATGAACATCTGTGTTTTCGTAGGTGCCCGGCCTAATTTCATCAAGGTGGCACCAGTGTTGCGTGTGGTGGCTGCTCAGCGTGAGCAGGGTGCCGACATAGACTGCCAGTTGGTGTTTGCCGGCTGTCCCGATGATGCTACGCTCGAGGATTCGCTCTTCGACGACCTCCAGATTTCGCGTCCCGACGTGTGTCTGGGGGTGGAAAGCGATAACCTCAACGAGCTCACCGGTCAGGTGATGGCTGCCTTTGAGACCTATCTGCAGAACCATCCCACCGATGCGGTGATAGTTGTCGACGACCTCGCCAGCACCATGGCGGCAGCCATCGTCACCAAGAAGCAGGGGCTGTTGCTGGCCCATCTGTCGGCAGGAACGCGCTCCTTCGACATAACCATGCCCAAGGAGATAAACCGTCTGGTTATCGACGGACTGTCCGACCTGCTCTTCACCGCCGGAATGTCGAACAACAGCATTGCCAATCGCGAGGGAGCAGAACAGTCAAAGGTGTATATGGTGGGCAATTTGCTTATCGACAACCTGCGCTACAACCGCACACGGTTGCGTAAGCCGAAGCTTTTCGATGACCTGAAGCTCAGCAGCGGACAGTACATAGTGTTCACTCTGAACCGCAAGAAGCTCATTGGCGATACCGAAAACCTCGGCTCCATGCTCTCGGCAATGCTCCGCGCTGCAGGCGATATGCCTGTGGTGGCACCGCTGCGCGACAATGCTGCCAAGGTTGTTAAGTCGTTGGCTGACAGTGGAAAGCTCGACCGATGCGACAATCTGCACATCGTTGAACCGCTCAACTTCCTTGAGTTCAGCTATCTCATGGCCAATGCGCGTGGTGTAGTGACCGACTCGGGCAACGTTGCCGAAGAGGCCACGTTCAATGCCGTGCCTTGCATCACACTGAACAGCTACACCGAGCACATCGAAACGGTGAAGGTGGGCACCAACGTGCTTGTTGGCGAGGATGCCGAACGGCTCTGCGAAGCCGTAGGCGATATGGTTTGCGGCAACTGGAAGCCGTCGGCTATCCCTGACCGATGGGACGGACGGACTGCCGAACGCATTGTGCAGACCATCTGTAACGTGCTGAGCCAGAGCCATAAATAAAACGGTTGCAGGCCGCTCAGCGCCTGCAACCGTCATTCCAATGCTTAGAAGTTGGCCGCGAAAGCCACTCCCACACTCTTGTCGTAGGCATTGTAAGTGGGAATGACCACCATCGTGCGCTTGCTCTTGTCCCATCCGAAGAGGCGCTTCTCCAACGGGAGAAGCCAGTAGCCTATCTTCGCCGAGAGGATACCTACTCCGGCACCGCCTATTATGTCGTTGAGCCAGTGGCGGTCGTTGTATAACCGCAGGAAGGCAATGCCCGTAGCCACGGCGTATGCGCCTGCTCCCCAGCCGTTGCCGTACTCAATGCGTACCAGTTCGGCACCCAGGAAGGCTGTTGCCGTGTGGCCCGAAGGAAACGAATTGCGTGCATCTGAGTCGGGTCGCTTCTCCCTGATAGTGTGTTTCATTCCGTTTGTCAGTGCTACCATAGCCAGTGTAGCCGTGGCAGTGGCTGCTATGCGCTCTCTAAAGGGGTGCTTGGCTTTCACGCCGACCAGTCCCAAGCCCACACTTGCTGCCAGTGGAAGGTATTGAAGGCTGTTGTCCAACTTGAAAGTGCAGTCGCCTCGCAGGTCGTAGAAGCTCTCCTTGACATCCTGTTTCAGTCCGCAGAACCAGCCGTTGTGTACTCCGAAGGCTCCCACCGCAATGAGAGCCGTAGGCAGAATGAGCTGTTGGGGCTTGAAACCGTCGTTGTTGACGGTGGTGCTGTCTGCCGCTTCGCTTTGCGCCAACATGGCGGCGGGGTGGGCGAGAGCCACCGATATGAGGAGCGAAAGCATCACATAATGTCTGGAAAAGAAGCTTGTCATGGTCTGAGTGGTTGATGAATTGGTCGCAAAAGTAACAAGTATTTGTCTAATATTGCCACTTACGGCAGTATTTTTTGCCATTGCGTGCTCACCGTGAACTAAAAAAACGCTTATCGGCGACAATGCAACAGCGTTGCAGTTTTTTTTGAGTAACTTCGCAGCTGATAACCAATTAGCCTTTATAACATGAAGAAGACGATACCCGTAGTGGGCATGGCGTGCTCGGCCTGTGCGGCCAATGTGGAGCGCAAGCTCAGCGGCATGGAGGGTGTAGACAGCGTGTCGGTGAGCCTTCCGGCCCGTCGTGCAGTCATAGACTATCGCGAGGACGTTGTCACCCTCGAGCAGATGAAGGTCGAGCTCAACTCCATCGGCTTCGACCTGGTTATCGAGGCCGACCGCTCTGTCGTGGAACTCGAGCGCAGGGAGTACCGGCTGCTGTTGCGCCGTATGCTCCTCTCGTGGCTGTTTGCCCTTTTGTGCATGGCTGTCACCATGCGCTGGGTTGCCGTCGGCGGTCGCGATGCTGCCAATCAGCTGTCGATGATGTTGTCGCTTGCCAATATCGTGGTGTGCGGCAGCCAGTTCTACCGTCGTGCATGGCTGCAACTGCGCCACCGCACCATGAGTATGGACACCCTCGTGGCACTTTCCACGGGAATAGCCTTCCTTTTCAGCACGTTCAACACATTCTTCGGCGAACGTCTCTGGGGCTCGCGTGGCATGGAGTGGCACACTTATTTCGATGCGTCAATAATGATAATCACCTTCGTTCTCACGGGAAAAGTGCTCGAGGAGAAAGCCAAGAACAGCACTGCCGACACCCTGCGCCAGCTCCTCGGGCTGCAACCCAAGACAGCACGGCTGGCCGCCAATGCAGCTCCGGCAGGCGAAGGCGACACTTCGGAGGTGCCTGTCTCGACGATTTCGGTGGGCGACGTGCTCGAGGTGAGGGCCGGAGAGAAGGTTCCCGTCGACGGAATGGTGACGTGGGCCGATAGTTTTATGACAGCCGAAGGTGCCTACGTTGACGAGGCTATGATAACCGGCGAGCCTACGCCGGTGCTGAAGCGGCGTGGCGACAAGCTGCTTTCGGGCACCATTCTCACCCAGGGCACCCTGCGGATGAGAGCGCGGCAGGTGGGCGAACACACCGCTCTCGCAACCATCATACGCATGGTTGAGCAGGCTCAAGGCTCAAAAGCCCCCGTGCAGCGCACCGTAGACCGTCTGGCTATGGTCTTTGTGCCGGTGGTGCTGCTGCTCTCGGCTGTCACCTTCGTAGTGTGGTGCGTAGCCGGAGGCAGTTCGCAGCTGCCGCAGGCGGTGCTCTCGGCAGTGGCGGTGCTCGTTGTGGCGTGTCCGTGTGCCATGGGGCTGGCTACGCCTACGGCTCTGATGGTGGGCATCGGCAAGGCAGCGCAGCACAATATGCTCATCAAGGATGCCGCGGCACTCGAGAATATCCGCAAGGTGGATGCCTTGGTGATTGACAAGACTGGTACGCTGACGATACCTAACCGGCAGATTGACTTCACCAGAGCCGACAACCTGCCCTTCGAGCAACGCGAAACCTTGAAGCCTAACGCACGCGAGGCAATGGAGCAACTGCAACGGATGGGCATAGAGGTCTACCTTATGAGCGGCGACAAACCTTCGGCGGTGGAGTACTGGGCAGGCAAAGCGGGTATTGCCAACTATCAGAGCGGAGTGAAGCCGCAGGACAAGCAGAACCTTGTAGGCCGCCTGCAGCAACAGGGAAAGGTGGTGGCTATGGTGGGCGACGGCATCAACGACACTCAGGCTCTGGCCTTGGCAGATGTCAGCATAGCAATGGCTGCCGGCACGGATGTGGCTATCGACGTGGCGCAACTAACGCTTATGGGCGACGACCTGCGCAGCATACCGCAGGCCGTGCTGCTCTCTCGCCGCACGGTATCGATGATACACCAGAACCTTTTCTGGGCTTTTATATATAATATGGTGGCTATTCCCCTTGCCGCAGGCCTGCCATACGCTTTTGGCTATCACTTCCAGATAACCCCGATGTGGGCAAGCTGCCTCATGGCTATGTCGAGTGTGAGCGTTGTACTCAACAGTTTGAGGTTGAAGTATGCTTAGAAATCCGCTACGTCTACCTAACCGGGTAGTCGTAGCGGTTGTGGTTGTAGAAGCCGGTGCGTCCCGTGGGCACACGGTCAACCTCTACCTGTATCTGAATGAAGCTGTGGTTGTTGAAGTCGTAGCGCACTCCGGCACCGAAGCGGTCCATCATTCGCGAGTCCAAAGCCCAGTAGCCAACGGGCCGTCCCCATGCTCCCATGCCATAGTAGCCCCCGTAGTGGCCGAAGGGATATACAGCGCGCCACGGGCTTATGTTGCCCGATGTGAAAGCTTTCTGCACAAAGGCGTATGCGCTCCAGTGCTCGTTGAAGCGATAGTTCAGCATAGCCGTCAGTCCGGCAACAGTATAGTTGCTGCCGTTCCACAGCGTATTGCTCAGATAGCCACCAACAGCAAGCGAGGCTTTTGCCGACAGCTGGGTGACGTACATCAGGTTGACATCCTGTGTGAAGGCTGCTCCGCCGACGGCACCACTGCCGAAGCCAGCACTCACCGAGGCTCCGAGGTTGACGTTTAGCCCCTTGTGAAGTTCCCAGGGGGCAAAGCCGTGGCTCAGGGCATAGAGCGGATATTCCGGCATATAGTAGTCTTCGGCAGGTGTTTCAGCCGGTTCGTGTATCTTCACGGTCAGGCTGTCCAACTGTGTGAAGCCGTTTGCATCGTATCTGAGGAAGCGTGTCTGCTGCTGGTTGCGCTGGTCGCGGGCCAGTTCGCGCGCCATAGCCTTCTCCTCTTCGGTGGCTTCTCTCGCGCCGTGCAGCTCTGGCGACTCTATCGGCATCACCTCCGGGGCCACCGCTGCCGTGTCGGCCACCTGCGCATGAAGCCCCAGCGACCATACCAATGCCATCAAACCTGTGATAACAGTCTTCATATCATTACCTTTTGGTTTATCTAATGCAAAAGTAAACCATAGCCTCCACACCGCCAAATGTTTTAAACCTTTTTAAGTTGTGTTGCGGATTGTTCTCATCCGCGTGCCTTCGATGCCCCCTCGAAGCCCCCCTCACTTGGTGAGGGGCCGGGGATGGGTGAGTAATATGACTCATATTGGTCGGTAATATGACTCATATTACCTTTCAAAAGCATAGCAGCAGCTTCATGTTTTTTGCACTGAGGATTTGGAGAAAAGGAATGATAGTGGTAAATTTGCATCAGTATTAACCTCAACAATTCACTTAGAATCAAGTATCTTATATGAAACGAGTGTTATTTGTTTTGTCCGTGGCATTGCTTGCCGGCCTTTCGGCGCAGGCACAGAAAACTAATGCCGCACCGGTGAAGGAGAAGAAGAACGTTGGCACGGTGCTGTCGAACATCTGGAAGAAGACCCGCGACGGCGTGGCCGGCACCGCCACCGACCTGGCCGACAAGCTGACGCGCAGCCATCGGGGCGAGCACAAGGTGGGCGGCACCTACTATATGCCGCTCTATGATACCAACCTATACAAGGAAGCCGACGGAATAGAGATACGCCAGCTCTGCATGGACAGCTTTGTGAAGACCTATCCCAAGGCCGAAGTGCTCTCGTGCGTCATTCCGCAGCAGCAGTGGCTCAGCGAGCCGGTAAAGAAAGGCGAGCAGATAGTGGGCTACCTGCAGACTCTGTACTGCTATATCATAGCGCGCGACGGCTCCGACGGCTACATCAACAGCAAGTTTGGCTTCCAGCGCTACAAGGCCGTGGGGTTGCAGCCGCAGGTCATCAGCGACCACTGGGGAGAGATGGTGCGCACCGACATCATACCCCGTGCCGACTACGAGGAACTGATAAGGTGATTTCCACATAATAACCCAGAGGTCTTTAAGGTCCTTAAAGTCCTTGAAGACCCTAAAAGACCCAAAAATCCCATCCCCAAATGAACTTTTTTAAACGACTTTTCGGAGGTAAGGAGGAACCCACCGAGCAAGAAAAGCAAGAGGCGGCGGCCCGCGACTTCGACATACTGAAGTACGACGGCGTGAAAGCCATGAAGATGGGGCAGTGGGGCCATGCCATCCGCTGCTTCCGCCATGCCCTGGAGCTGAGCGAAGACCTTGAGGTGCGCGACTATCTGTCGCAGTCGCTCATACGTACCGGCGAGCTGCTTGCGGCCAACGACGAGCTGCAGGTGATAGCCGAGGCGCAGCCCGACAACCAGTCGGTGTTTGTGCGCATAGCCCAGGTGGCCTATATGATGGAGAACTATCAGGCAATGGGCGATGCCTGCGAGCGCGCCATGCTCATCGACGACAGCCAGGCGGTGGTCTATCTGCTCTACGCACAGGCTTCGCAAGGACAGGGCGACGACGCAAACACCGTGGCTATGCTCACCCGTGCCATTGCCCTGCAGCCCGACTATGCCGAGGCATACCTGCTTCGCGGCCAGACTCTGCTCGCCACCGGGCAGCTCGACGAGGCTCTGGCCGATGCCGAATGGCTTGCCGACCATGTCCCCGAGAACGAGGATGTGATGTTGCTGCAGGCCCGCATCATGGTGGCTCGCGGCAGCAGGCAACAGGCGGTGGACA
The DNA here is from genome assembly GCA_900318625.1 of uncultured Prevotella sp. GTDB lineage: Bacteria > Bacteroidota > Bacteroidia > Bacteroidales > Bacteroidaceae > Prevotella. The sequence continues at coordinate 30,575 of ONLG01000011.1, read as the reverse complement.
TATATAATAAGGTAATAGAGCTCAATCCGTTCAATATCGATGCCTATCGCGAGCGTGCCGAGCAGCATGAGGCCCTTGGCAATGAGGCAGAAGCCCAGGCCGACCGCGACAAGGTGAGCGAGTTGCAGCCTGCCGAGGGCACCGATGGCAGTCAGGACGGGGGCGAAGACATAGAACAGAAAGTTCGCCAGGCATATAGAGATGGCAATCCGCTGGCTGTTTAGGCCGTGGCAAAGCTACTGCAAAAGCAAGGAAAGTAACTTTTTCTTGCTTTTTTCTTTCAAATTGTTTGCAGGTTATGGCAGAAAGTTATAATTTTGCAACCGTTAAACAATAAAGGACATCACAAATGAACCAGTCTTACGCATACTTTTACGGCTTTTACTTTTACTTTGCAGAGAATGTGAAGCAGGAAGTTGCGTAGTAAAACTAACATAAAAACATTAAATATAAAGCCAACCCTGCTTCACTGACAAGGAAGCGGGGTTTTCTTTTATATCAGAGCGAATATGAAGAGAATAGCAATACAAGGCGAACTGGGGTCGTTCCACGACATAGCAGCCCATCAGTACTACGAGGGCGAGCAGATACAGCTGATCTGCTGCCAGACGTTCGAGCAGGTGTTTGAGAACGTTCGTCGCGACCCCACGGCCATAGCAATGCTCGCCATCGAGAATACCATTGCCGGTTCGCTGCTCCACAACTACGAGCTTCTGCGCCAGTCGGGCACCACGGTGGTGGGAGAGCACAGGCTGCACATACGCCACTGCATCTGCTGCCTGCCCGACGACACGTGGGAAACGCTGCAGGAGGTACACTCCCACCCGGTGGCACTGATGCAGTGCCGCAACTTTCTGGCCAATCATCCGCAACTGAAGGCGGTTGAGGCCGAAGACACAGCCGGAGCAGCAGCATATATCGCCAGGCACCAGTGCCGCGGATGGGCTGCCATCTGCAATGCCGAGGCTGCCAAGATGTACGGTCTGAAGGTGCTCGAAGATGCCATCGAGGACAACAAGCACAACTTCACGCGCTTCCTCATAGCCTCTAATCCGCAGAAGGCCGACTTTCTGCGCCCCCTCGAAGAAACCAACAAGGCCAGCCTTGTGTTCTCGCTGCCCCACGAGGAAGGGTCGCTCTCGAAGGTGCTCACGATACTTTCGTTCTACAACATCAACATGACTAAGATACAGTCGCTGCCAATCATAGGCCACGAGTGGGAGTATATGTTCTACGTAGACGTGACCTACAGCAACCTCACGCGCTACCGCCAGTCGATAGATGCCATAACGCCCCTGACCAAGGAGCTGCGCATACTGGGAGAATACAAGGAAAGCTGAGGCGAATACCCACCCCCGTCCCCTCCCCAAGGGAGGGGGAGAAATTCGGCGGAAGCCCAATTATGAATTAAGCATTGTGAATTAAGAATTAGAAAACAATGATACAACCAGCAAACAGACTACAGAAGGTAGAGGAGTACTACTTCTCGCGTAAGCTAAAAGAGGTGGCCCGGCTCAACAAGGAGGGCCTCGACATCATCAGTCTGGCTATCGGCAGTCCCGATATGCCGCCCTCGCAACAGACCGTGGACAAGCTCTGCGAGGTGGCCCGCACCCCGTCGGCCCACGGCTATCAGCCCACTATGGGAACTCCCGAGCTGCGGCAGGCCATCGCCGCCTTCTATGACCGCTGGTACGGAGTGAGCCTCGATGCCGCCACAGAGGTGCTTCCGCTTATCGGAAGCAAGGAGGGCATACTGCACGTGACGCTCGCCCTTGTCAATCCCGGCGACAAAGTGCTCGTGCCCAACCCCGGTTATCCCACCTACACGTCGCTCTCACGACTGCTCGGAGCAGAAGTGGTGAACTATGATTTGCGGGAAAACGACGGATGGCAGCCCGACTTTGACGCGCTGGAGCGCATGGACCTCACGGGCGTGAAGCTCATGTGGACTAACTATCCCAATATGCCCACAGGCGGAAAGGCACGCCGCGAGACCTACGAGAAGCTCGTCAGCTTTGCACGCAGCCACGACATTGTAGTGGTGAACGACAATCCCTACTCGTTCATCCTCAGCGAAGAGCATCTCTCGCTGATGCAGGTGCCGGGAGCAAAGGACTGCTGCATTGAGTTCAACTCTATGTCGAAGAGCCACAATATGCCCGGCTGGCGTGTGGGAATGTGCGTGAGCAATGCCACGATGATTTCGTGGATACTCAAGGTGAAGAGCAATATCGACAGCGGAACGTTCCGCGGCATACAGCTTGCCGCCGCCGAGGCGCTGACCGGCAACACCGAGCAGTGGCACCGCGAGGCCAACATCGCCACCTACCGCCGCCGCCGCGACATTGCCGAGCGCATCATGAAGGCTCTCGGCTGCACGTTCGATGCTGAGCAGGTGGGTATGTTCCTCTGGGGGCGCATCCCCGACTCCTACGACAATGTGGAGCAGCTCACCGAACAGGTGCTCCACGAAGCCCGCGTGTTTATCACCCCGGGATTCATCTTCGGCAGCAACGGCGAACGCTACATTCGCATCTCGCTCTGCGCCAAAGACGAGCGTATGGAGGAGGCTCTCGAACGTATAGTGACAATGACAAACAACATAAAAACAACAAAATAAACTAAGAAAGAAATGGAACTGGAACTTGAAAAGCTCAATCTTCCGAGCGACAACGAACGCCCCTTTGTGATAGCAGGCCCCTGTTCGGCTGAAACCGAGGAGCAAGTGATGACCACCGCAAGGCAGCTCGCTGCCAAGGGATGCCACAACTTCCGTGCCGGAGTGTGGAAGCCACGCACCAAGCCCGGCGGCTTCGAGGGCAACGGCGAGAAAGCTCTGCCCTGGATGCAGCAGGTGAAACAGGAAACGGGAATGCTCGTTTCTACCGAAGTGGCTACCCCCGAGCACGTGGAGCTGGCACTGAAATACGGCATCGACATACTGTGGGTGGGCGCGCGCACCAGTGCCAACCCCTTCGCAATGCAGGCTCTGGCCGACTCGCTCAGGGGAGTTGACATTCCCGTGTTCGTGAAAAACCCTGTCAACCCCGACCTCGAGCTGTGGGTGGGCGCACTCGAACGCATCAATCAGGCTGGTGTGAAGCGTCTGGGAGCCATCCATCGTGGCTTCTCGAGCTACGACAAGAAGATCTACCGCAACCTGCCCATGTGGCAGATTCCAATCGAGCTGAAGCGCCGCTATCCGCAGCTGCCCATCATCAGCGACCCCAGCCACATCGGTGGCCGACGCGAACTAATTGCTCCGCTCTGCCAGCAGGCTATGGACCTGGGCTTCGAGGGACTCATCGTGGAGAGCCACTGCTCGCCCGACGAAGCATGGAGCGATGCCAAGCAGCAGGTCACTCCCGACGTGCTCGACTACATACTCTCGCTGCTCGTCATCCGCGACCACAGCGTTACCACAGAGGGCATACAGACATTGCGCAAGCAGATAGACGAACTCGACAATGAGCTGATGAACCTGCTGGCCAAGCGTATGCGCGTATGCCGCGAGATAGGGCAGTACAAGAAGGAGCACAACATGACCGTGCTGCAGACCAACCGCTACAACGAGATACTCGAAAAGCGCGGAGCTCAAGGCTCGCTGTGCGGCTTGTCGCCCGAAACCGTGGCCCACATCTTCGAGGAAATCCACGAGGAAAGCGTGCGCCAGCAGCTTGAGATAATAAACAAGTAATACCCACCCCCAGCCCCTCCCCAAGGGAGGGGTGATGGGGTAGGGAGCCTCTCTTGTCTGTATGTAGCACGTTTGCAACTAAATAACATTGATGGTTTAATTATTATCAAAGCCCCCGGTGCGGCAGTCGGTCGCCCCTCCCTTGGGGAGGGGATGGGGGTGGGCTTTATTACAATGAAAATCCTTATACTTGGAGCAGGAAAGATGGGAAGTTTCTTCATCGACCTGCTGAGCTTTGAACACGAAGTGGCAGTCTTCGAGAAAGATCCGCGAAGACTGCGCTTCACATACAACTGCCTGCGCTTCCAGCAGTTGGAAGAGATTGAGGCCTTCAGGCCCGAGTTGGTAATCAATGCCGTGACCGTGAAATACACCATACCGGCCTTTGAAGAGGTGCTGCCCTATCTGCCAAAGGACTGCATACTGAGCGACATCGCCTCCGTGAAGACCGGACTCAAGGAGTGGTACGAGCAGGCAGGCATGGCCTACGTGAGCACGCACCCGATGTTCGGCCCAACGTTTGCCAACCTCAACCAGCTCCATGAAGAGAACGCCATCATCATAACCGAGGGCAACTATATGGGCCGCTGCTTCTTCAAGGATGTCTATGGCCGCCTTGGGCTCAACATCTATGAGTACACTTTCGACGAACACGACCGCACCGTGGCCTATTCGCTGAGTATTCCGTTTGTGTCTACATTTGTCTTCGCAGCCGTGATGAAGCCTCAGGATGCGCCGGGTACAACCTTCAAGCGCCATATGCGCATAGCCAAGGGAGTGCTCAGCGAAGACGACTACCTGCTTCAGGAGATACTCTTCAACCCCTACACCCACGACCAGGTGGCTCAGATACGCACCGAGCTAAAGCAGCTGCTCGAGATAATCGACGAAAAAGATGCCGAGGGCATGAAGCAATATCTCACGAAGATACGCAGCAACGTGCTCGGACGGTGAGCAATATGGCCCATATTGGTCGGTAATATGGCCCATATTAGTCGGTAATATGGCCCATATTAGTCAGTAATATGGCCCATATTACTTTTCCATTTCATAGCTTCTCCACATTAACCGGTGCTGAAAATAAATGCAGCAAAGGTGTGGCTTGTTTGTAGGAAAAGCTTAACTTTGCGGTGGACAACCTTTCTATAAGGGTCAGAATAATCACTAAGAACCTAAGAAAGATGGAGAAAATGAACAGATTTATCAGCTTTACCTCTCGTATGGTGCTCAGTGCTGTGGTGCTTGCAGCACTGCTGTCTGCTGCCGTGGTGGATGCCGTGGCTGCTGGCGGACAGGCTACCCCTGCTTACAAAGCTGTCTGGGTCTACAGCACGGCGAGCGACGGCTACGTTAACATCCGCGAGATGCCCGTAGTGGGGTCGAACATTCTGGGACGCATCAAGACGGGAGGCCGTGGTGCCGCCTATCTTGGCTCAACGGGTATGTGGCATCGTGTAGAGATGAATGGCGTGGAGGGCTATGTAGACAGTCGCTACTGCCAGGTGGAAGGACTCGACAAGGCTTCGCTGCACGTCAATGGCGGGAAAGGTCCCATCTACTACGTAGTCATTGAAGAGTACCGCACCCTCAACGAGGCCCGTAAAGCCACCGAGAAGTTGCCCGACTCGCTCGACGGAGCGTGCATCTACCGCTTCAACGACAAGGACGGCACTGTGTATGCCCTCACTGTGGCCAGCTTCCTCAGCCGCGAAACAGCCCAGCAGCAGGTAGACGCCCTCAGCCAATATCTCTACCGGCAGTCATGGATACTGTATAGCCACACTCCGGCCCCCTGCGTCTATCAGGGCATAGAGCCCAGCGGCGAGCCCGCTTCGCTGGAGCCGAGGTAACAGGGGGCAGTTCTTCGCCGCGCTAAGCTCCCTTTGGGTTGTCTGAATGGCCCGGTCGTTATAGCAGTGGGAACTCGCGCCTGAACCAAATCTTGAACACTGGGTCTTCAAGGTATGTTCCTTCTCTTCTCACCTCAACAAGCTCTCTGTTCTGTAGAGCTGTTTGCAGCCGCGTTATGTTCGATTTGCTGCCAAGGTTGTATTCTTTGCTCACCTTGACACTTGCAAATTCCTTGTGTATGCCGTTGCTGATAGCTCTCAGAAAGTTCATCTGGTGTGAGCTGAGACCTTGTATCTGCTGCTCGAATAGCCCACTGCACTGAGCCAGCAGAGCCTGTACACCGTTGTTGAAATTCTCTTCCGTGGCTTCTTCAGTGGTTTCAACGAGCACGTTCCATGCCAGTTGCTGAACGTAGGACGAGTGGTTTTCAACCGTTTCGCATATTTTTCGTGCCAGGTTTTCCGGCAAAAGTTTCCCCTTGCTCTTGAAGCGCGACTGCAAAAATGGTATCCAGTCTTCGGTGGATATAGCTTCAAGGTAGAGCATTTCGCCGAATTGGTAAAACGGCATCTTGCGATTTTGAAACAGATTGGTCATCAAATGCTTCTTGCTTCCGAAAAGACAGTACGACACGTGCTGTTGATGTTGCCACACGCTTCGCAGTCTTTTTTGGACATTGAGGCTGTTAGGAAATTCTCCAATCTGCTGAAATTCGTCGATGCAGACCACAATTTGTTTGCCCTGCTCTGTGGCAATTAACTCCGGCAGTTGCAGAACTTCTTCTGGCTGATAGTTGTCAGGGGTGATGCCAAGTGACAAGCTGACTTCCGAAAAGGGCTCGCCAGAGAACGAAATCTTTGGTGTAAGTCTGGTCAGAAAGTGCTTTATGTTGTCTAATATCTGCTCGGTGCGATTTGACGTTTCCTTTATTATGGTGGCAGCAAAGCGGTTGTAGAAGTCATATTCGTTTCTGCAGTCATATATGTCCATAATGATAACCTTCACGTCGGGGTTGTCCATATCACTTCTTACTTTCCTGACGATAGAACTTTTGCCCATGCGCCGTGGTGAAACGAGTATCACGTTGATACCGTTTTCAAAGTTGGTTTTCAGCCGTTTCCTCTCTGCCACCCTGTCGGTGAAGTTTTCTCCAGCCACGCTCTTTCCGTAAATAAAGGCCTTGTCCATAGCTCCCTCATTTGATTTCTATGCCGCAAAGTTACTAAAACAATCCAAGGTTCACAAGTTTGTGGTCCACAAACTTGTGAACCTTCTGGTTTCTTGCTCATGCAGAAAGGGTCGCGGACTGAAATATAAACGGCTATTTATATAAATAAGGGTTTATATTTCTGGTTGCAAAGGCATAATGACAATATCATTCATCAGCAATTTTCTTTGGTATAATTATGCTTAATCATCGGCAATGAACGCGAAATAAATTAGTTCTTTTTCGATGCATTGCACTCGTTTTTCCATAACTTTGTGGCCGTTAACGTAGCCTTGGAATGAAAAGTATGGTTAATGGCTAAGAAACATTATACAATATCTATAAAACATTAGTGCCATGAAAACAAGATTACTCACAACTTTTGTTGCACTGCTTGCAACGGTCTTTGGCGCATCGGCAGCTGCAACTACCGATGAACCGGTAACTGATGGCATCTCCTTAAAGCTCGTAGAAGAAGGCGGAGCAGACAAGTTAAGCTCGGATTTTACAGCTTTCAACAGTGAAGTCACAGCCACCGGAACTCCTAAGATAACCTCAGTGAGCGTCAATGTAACCATGGGCTTATTTCCATTGACCATCCCTCTGCCTGAACAAAGTGTGACTCAAGACCTGCCGGGCACCATGTCTACAGTCTACCTCAATAGTTTTACGGCAAACACATCGGGCGAAGTGACCGAGTTGTATATGGAATATGCCATCCGCGAAAGTGGAAGCAACGGAGATGCAGAGAAGAAACAGGTGTTTGCAAAGAAGCAGAGCGACGGCAAGTGGGTAAGCGACATGAAGCCAATCAACGGTACCGAAGGCTTGAAGAGCAACACAAAATACAGTCTGGAGCTGTCTTTCAGCACCAATGTCGGCTCAAACGGCCAGCGTGCCCACTTTCCTTCTGACGGCAAGCCCTTTGCGATTGGTGTCACCACTGGCAACTTGCCGACCGAAATAAATGTTATTTCCGTATCGCCTGAAGAGTCGGAGAATGTTCCGGCATACGACATCAGTGGCCGTCGCGTAGGCAAGAACGCTGGTCATGGACTGATTATAAAGAACGGTAAGAAGTATATAGCACATTAGTAGTTTCTGACTATATCGCAGCACCAGGCAAAGGGCGTTACTTTTACCTTATCCCACGCTAAAGGAACGCCGACCAGAACTCGTGTTTGCCTAATTATTTGTTTTCCGCCACATGAGAACCATAGTGACAGTGCTGGCATTTGTGCTTTCGCTCGCGGCCAAAGCGCAGGGAGAGAGGTTTACCATCGTTGAGCTGAACGTGGAAAACCTCTTCGATACTCGGCATGATTCGCTGAAGAACGACCACGATTTCCTGCCCGACTCGCAACAGCGCTGGACCCGCTCTCGCTACTGGCGCAAGCTGAACCGGCTGGGACAGACCATCGTGGCCTGCGGACGCGACTCCTCGGGGTGGGCTTCTGTTGACCTGGTGGCCCTTTGCGAGGTGGAGAACGACACGGTGATGCGCGACCTTACGCGCCGTTCGCTGCTGCGCACGGCTCGCTATGAGTATGTAGTCACCGACTCGCCCGACGAGAGGGGCATCGACGTGGCATTGCTCTATTCGCCTTTCACCTTCAGGCTGCTCGGTTGGCGTGCGTTGAGGGTTCCGCCGATAAAGGATATGCGGGCCACGCGCGACGTGCTATATGCCAAGGGCGAGCTCCTCTGGGGCGACACGCTGCACGTCGTCGTGGCCCATGCTCCGAGCCGCAGGGGTGGCGAGATGGCTACAAGGAAGCTGCGCTGCCACGTGGCAAGGGCTATATGCCAGCTCACCGACTCCATAAGGCGTGAGGAAAGTGATGCTAAGATAGTGCTGCTTGGCGACTTCAATGCCTACACTGGTGAGCCGTCGCTGAACATTATTGAGCAAAACGGCCAGACAGACGTGTCTCGCCATGCCACGGGCACCCACGGAGCGCGCGCCACCTACAGGTATCAGGGTCGGTGGGCAAGCCTCGACCACATCTTCGTGAGCAGTACTCTGCTGCCAAGGGTGGGGCAGTGCAGGGTGGTGGACGAACCCTTCCTGATGGAAGAAGACACGAAATATGGCGGATGGAAGCCCCGGCGCAACTATCAGGGACCTGTCTATCGCAACGGATTCTCCGACCATCTGCCCCTACTGCTCAGCCTCGTCTTCGGTTCCGGGCGAGGACGATAGCTGGTCGATGATGTCGAGAAGCTCCTTCGGAACACCTTTTCTGAGCTGCTCTTTCACTGGGGCTACAATCTTTTCGTCGACCTCCTGCTTCAGCCTTTGGTCTATCTTGCTTTCCAACTCCTTGATGTAATTGTCGGCATAGAGCTTCACGTCGTCCTTAGAAGCCGTGAAGACATACCCCATGATGCCCACCGACACAGGCTGCGACCTGCCCGACAGCGACAGCTTGCCCACCGAGCACACCCAGAAGTCGTCTGTCGTGAGCCGTTCGTCTATGCCGTCGCTGACCATGCTGGCTATCAGCAGGTTGCTCACTTGGCGCAGCTCATGCGTCAGGGCATTGTCGCCGGCAGCCATTCGCTCGTCGATAATCTCTGTCGCGGCAGCCTCCACTACGCTGGCAATGGCCCGATGGTGCTCTTGCCGGGTGGGGCAGCTGAGCACCATAGCCCCCACGACCGTGGCCAAGAGGAGCAGGGACACCACGCAACCCCAGTGGCTGCGCTTGCTGGGCGTGTTGTTGCTGTTCATAATATGCTTCTGCGCACTGAGGCAGTAACCTGATTATTGTTTGCGCGGAGCAAAAATAAGCAATTGCACGTTGAGCTGCAAGCGCAACATGTTTTTTTAACATTTCTCCCAACGGCTCCGTAACTTTATTCCAGAGGCTTTGGAGCAACCTTACAGAGCCCTTGGAGCAATGCTACAGCTATCCTGTAGCATTGTTACGGGGCAGCTGGAGTAAAATTACGGCATTTTCGGCTTTTATCCGTGGCTGCTCTACCCCGTAGACAAAGGAGCTGCGCAGCCCTCAGTAGCCTTGCATCGGATGGCCGTCGGCCAGTCGGCAGTGCATTTTAGCAGAATTTTTAGTTTTAAAATAGCTTAAATAGGGCATTTTATCTCACCCCTTTGTGTTATTTTTAGTAATTTTGCAGCTTGTTAGAACTTGCAAGCATGGACTTGCTTGCTTTCCGGAAGAAATAATAAAATCGCGATACAATAATGTTTGAGAATCTAAGTGACAGACTTGAGAGATCCTTTAAGGTACTTAAAGGCGAAGGAAAAATAACCGAGATAAACATTGCCGAGACCCTGAAGGACGTTCGCCGCGCCCTGCTGGATGCCGACGTAAACTACAACGTGGCCCGTTCGTTCACCGAGAAGGTGAAGGAAAAGGCCATGGGCATGAACGTTCTCAATGCCATCAAGCCCGGTCAGCTCATGGTGAAGCTCGTCCACGACGAGCTGGCAGAGCTCATGGGCGGCGAGGCCGTGGAGCTGAAGCTCGAAGGACGGCCCTCGATAGTGCTCATGTCGGGTCTGCAGGGTTCTGGTAAGACCACCTTCAGCGGCAAGCTTGCCAATATGCTGAAGACCAAGCAGCACAAGCGCCCCCTGCTCGTGGCCTGCGACGTCTACCGCCCGGCGGCCATACAGCAGCTCCACGTGGTGGGAGAGCAGGTGGGAGTGCCCGTCTACTCCGAGCCCGACAGCAAGGATGTGCTCCAGATTGCCGACCATGCCATAGCCGAAGCTAAGGCCAAGGGCTGCGATGTGGTAATCATCGATACCGCCGGACGCCTTGCCGTCGACGAGGAAATGATGCAGGAGATCGAGAGTCTGAAAGCTCATGTAAACCCAGACGAGACTCTCTTCGTTGTCGACTCAATGACCGGACAGGATGCCGTGAACACCGCCAAGGAGTTCAACGACCGTCTCGACTTCGACGGAGTGGTTCTCACCAAGCTCGACGGCGACACTCGCGGCGGTGCTGCGCTCAGCATACGCACCGTGGTGACGAAGCCAATCAAGTTCATCGGTACGGGCGAGAAGATGGAAGCCATCGACGTGTTCCACCCAACGCGTATGGCCGACCGAATACTCGGTATGGGCGACGTGGTCTCGCTCGTCGAAAGAGCCCAGGAACAGTATGACGAGGCCGAGGCCCGGAGGCTCCAGAAGAAGATACAGAAGAACAAGTTCGACTTCAACGACTTCATGAATCAGATACAGCAGATAAAGAAGATGGGCAATCTGAAGGACCTTGCTGCCATGATTCCGGGAGTGGGCAAGGCGCTGCGCGACATCGACATCGACGACAATGCCTTCAAGAGCATCGAAGCCATCATACAGAGCATGACTCCAAAGGAGCGCACCAACCCCGAGATACTCAACACCTCGCGCCGTCAGCGCATAGCCAAAGGCTCTGGAACAAGCGTCCAGGACGTGAACCGCCTTATCAAGCAGTTCGACCAGACGCGCAAGATGATGAAGATGATGACGGGCGGAGGCATGGGCCGCATGGCCGGAATGATGCGCGGTATGCCTAAATTCTGAAAACTAAATATAGATTAAGACTATGCAGATAATCGACGGAAAAGCCACTGCGGCAGCCATCAAGGCCGAGATTGCCAGCGAAGTGGAGAGCATTGTGGCAGCAGGGGGCAAGCGCCCGCATCTCGCTGCGGTGCTCGTGGGCCACGACGGTGGTTCGGAAACCTACGTTAAGAATAAGGTGCTGGCCTGCGAACAGTGCGGGTTCAAGTCCACGCTTATACGCTTCGAGGACACGGTGAGCGAGGAGGAACTGCTCCAGTGTGTCGACAAGCTCAACAAGGATGAAGACGTAGACGGCTTCATCGTGCAGCTGCCGCTGCCGTGCCATATCGACGAACAGCGCGTCACGGAGGCCATCGACTACCGTAAGGATGTAGACGGCTTCCATCCCGTCAACGTGGGACGCATGGCCATTGGCCTGCCTTGCTTCATATCGGCTACCCCTCTGGGCATCCTCACACTGCTGCGCCACTACAACATCGCCACGAGCGGAAAGAAATGCGTGGTGCTCGGACGCTCGAACATCGTGGGCAAACCCATGTCGCAGCTGATGATACAGAAGCAGTATGGCGACGCAACGGTGACGGTGTGCCACAGCCGCACGGCAAACCTCAAGGAGGAATGTCGCCAGGCCGACATCATCATCGCAGCTATCGGCAGCCCCGAGTTTGTCACCGCCGACATGGTGAAGCCCGGAGCAGTGGTCATCGACGTAGGTACGACGCGCGTGCCCGATGCCAGCCGCAAGAGCGGATACCGACTGACGGGCGACGTCAAGTTCGACGAGGTGGCACCGCTGTGCAGTTACATAACCCCCGTGCCGGGCGGAGTAGGTCCCATGACCATCTGTTCGCTGATGAAGAACACCCTCTCGGCAGGAAAGAAAGAGTTCTACAAATGACGGCTCAAGACTGGTATCTCAAGGGCAATGCCTATCGTAAGCAAGGCGACTGGAAGCACGCCATCGACTGCTACATGGAGGCCGAGGCCATAGACCCCGACCATCCGGCTGCCGAAGCGCGGCGTATGCTCGACGACATACTGAGCTTCTACAACAAGGATGCCTACAACCCATGACCGGGAGAGGGCTGAGCAGTATGCGGTCAGGCTGCGGCCAGGTCGCACCAACCATTCTAAACGGCTTTAATGCTTAAAAACAAAAAATATTATGAGTAAGATTAAAGGTGCTATTGTAGTCAATACCGACCGGTGCAAAGGCTGCCAGTTGTGTATCGTTGCATGTCCGCAGCAGGTGATTGCACTGGCACAGAAGAAGGTCAACGTGCATGGCTACCCGTATGTGGAGCCTGCCCAGGCGGACAAATGCGTGGGATGCGCCTCGTGTGCGGTGGTGTGTCCCGACGGCTGTATCACTGTTTATCGTAAAAAAGTGGAGGAATAAGACATGGCAGAACAGGAAGTAAGACTGATGAAAGGCAACGAGGCGATAGCCCACGCTGCCATACGCTGCGGTGCCGATGGCTATTTCGGCTATCCTATCACCCCCCAGAGCGAAGTGCTCGAGACTCTGGCACAGCTCAAGCCGTGGGAAACCACCGGCATGGTGGTGCTGCAGGCCGAGAGCGAGGTGTCGTCGATCAACATGATTTATGGCGGCGCAGGTGCCGGTAAGCGCGTGCTCACCTCGTCGTCGAGCCCCGGCGTGGCACTGATGCAGGAGGGCATAGCCTATATGGCGGGTGCCGAGCTGCCCGGACTGATTGTCAACGTGCAGCGCGGAGGCCCCGGACTGGGAACCATCCAGCCCTCGCAGAGCGACTATTTCCAGGCTACCCGTGGCGGCGGTAACGGCGACTACTACGTCATCGTGCTCGCTCCAAACTCGGTGCAGGAGATGGCCGACTTCGTAGACCTGGCCTTTGAGCTGGCTTTCAAGTACCGCAACCCGGCCATGATACTCAGCGACGGTGTCATCGGACAGATGATGGAGAAGGTGGTGCTGCCGCCTCAGAAGCCTCGCCGCACCGACGAGCAGATCCGCCAGGAGTGTCCCTGGGCTGCCGTAGGCCGTCCGGCTACACGCAAACCCAACATCATCACTTCGCTCGAGCTCACCTCTGAGGTGATGGAGCAGCGCAACCTGCACTTGCAGGAGAAGTATTCGGAGATAAAGGCCAAGGAAGTGCGCTTCGAGACTCAGCAGCTCGACGATGCCGACTACATGATTGTGTCGTTCGGAAGTGCGTCGCGCATTGCCGAGAGTGCCATCGAGATAGCTCGCGAGGAAGGCATCAAGGTCGGATTGTTCCGTCCCATCACTCTCTGGCCGTTCCCGGAAGAGCAGATACGCAAGGCCGCCGAAGGAAAGAAAGGCATACTGGTGGCTGAAATCAATGCCGGACAGATGATTGAAGACGTGAGACTGGCTGTCAACGGAGCAGTGCCCGTGGCCCATTTCGGACGTCTGGGCGGCATCGTGCCGGAGCCGGATGAAATTGTTAACGCTTTAAAGGAGAAACTGCAATGAACGAGATAATAAGTCAAGAGAACCTTGTCTACAAGAAACCGACCCTGATGAACGATGTGCCCATGCACTATTGTCCGGGGTGTTCGCATGGTGTGGTCCACAAACTCGTGGCCGAAGTCATTGAAGATATGCACATGGAGGAGAAGACCGTGGGCGTCAGCCCGGTGGGATGTGCCGTGTTTGCCTACAAATATCTGGACATCGACTGGCAGGAAGCAGCCCACGGACGTGCTCCCGCAGTGGCTACCGCCGTCAAGCGTCTGTGGCCTGAGCGCCTCGTTTTCACCTATCAGGGCGACGGCGACCTGGCTTGCATCGGTACGGCAGAGACCATTCATGCCCTCAACCGAGGCGAGAACATCACCATCATCTTCATCAACAATGCCATCTACGGCATGACTGGAGGCCAGATGGCGCCCACTACGCTGCTCGGACAGAAGACTGCCACCTGCCCCTACGGACGTACACCGGAGCTCCACGGCTATCCTCTGAAGATGACCGAGATAGCCGCACAGCTCGAGGGAACGTGCTACGTCACACGTCAGAGCGTGGAAAGCGTGGCTTCTATCCGCAAGGCTAAGAAGGCCATACGCAAGGCGTTCGAGGCTTCGATGCAGGGAAAGGGCTCGTCGCTCGTCGAGATTGTGTCGACTTGCAACAGCGGTTGGAAGCTCTCGCCTGTGAAAGCCAACGAGTGGATGAAGGAAAATATGTTCAAATTCTACGAGAAGGGCGACCTGAAGGACACCACAGGACTTTAAACATGAACCGTGTAAAACCAGAATAACCATGAAAACAGAAATAATTATCAGTGGATTCGGAGGACAGGGTGTGCTCTCAATGGGTAAGATACTGGCCTATTCGGGACTTATGGAAGACAAGGAAGTGACATGGATGCCTGCCTACGGCCCTGAGCAGCGAGGCGGAACAGCCAACGTTACGGTCATTGTCAGTGACGAGCGCGTATCGTCGCCTATCCTCAGCAAGTACGATGTGGCTATCGTTCTCAACCAGCCCTCGCTCGACAAGTTCCTGCCCAAGGTGAAGCCCGGTGGCATACTTATCTACGACAGCTATGGCATCATCAATCCGCCTACCCGTTCCGACATCAATGTATATCGCATTGATGCCATGGACAAGGCTGCCGAGATGAAGAACTCCAAGGTGTTCAACATGATAGTGCTGGGCGGACTGCTGAAGGTTTGCCCCGTAGTGAGCACCGAAGGACTCAACAAGGCTTTGTTCAAGTCGCTTCCCGAGCGCCATCACGGCATGATACCGCTCAACATGGAAGCCGTTGCCGAAGGCATGAAGATCATAGAGAAGCAATAAGCGCAGCTCTTATATAGGCAGAAAGAGCCTGTCCGGGTAGCAAGAAGCTTACCGGGCAGGCTCTATCTTTGTGGTTGTGCCCTTGCAGAGAGCGCTCCGCTGTCCATATTGCGAACGTTTCAATCGGCTTCGCGCGCGCATATATATAAATAATGTGTACCAATATGTTAAAGAAAACGGAGCAAACCTGCGTAATGTTATTTTATGTAAAAAGTGCTCAGTGGGCTGAAAACTTTGATTTAAATCATCGTTTTCACTCTCAATTGCCCTAAAAATAGCTTTTCAAAGCACTTTTTAGTCTGATTATTTGGCTGTTAATGAAAAATATCCTTACTTTGCAGACGATTTACAAGACTTATATTTTTTACGTTTTTTAATAATTTTAAATTAGAGAGAAAAATGAAAAAGTTAGTTTTATTCTTTGCTGCTGCTTCCATGACTGTTGCTGCTTCTGCACAGACAACAGTAGTTGGTAGCAAGTTTACCGACAACTGGTATATCGGTATCCAGGGCGGTGTTTCTACTAAGACTAATAAGAACGTTTGGACACACAACCTCAATCCCAACGCAGGTATCCGTATTGGTAAGAACATCACCCCGGTATTCGGTCTGCTCGCTGAAGGTAACGTTTACTTCAACGACCGTGCTCAGTACAATCGCGCTCGCGACCTCCGTACCAACACCTTCGCAAAGGCCGTTAACGTAAACCTGTTGGCAAGCTTCAACCTTATGAACCTCTTCGCAGGTTACAAAGGTGAGCCTCGCTTCTTCGAGCTCAGCGCTCTGTTCGGCTTCGGTTGGATGCACGGATTTGGCAAGTATGAGGGTGCTGGCATCACAGCTAACGCTCTTCGTCCTGTTAACGCCGTATCTAACGACGCTACTTCAAAGGCTGCTCTTGACTTCGCTTTCAACCTTGGCAAGGCAAAGGCTCTTCAGCTCTTCATCGAGCCTTCTATCAACTACGGTGTATTCAAGAACAAGTATCAGTACAACCTGAACCGTTCGTTCGTTCAGCTGAACGCAGGTCTTGTTTACAAGTTCAAGAACTCTAACGGTACTCACAACTTCGCACTTGCTAAGCTGTACGATCAGGATGAGATCGACCGCCTGAACGCTGAGATCAACGCTCTGAAGAACCGCAAGCCTGAGGTAGTAGAGAAGGTAGTAGAGAAGATTGTTGAGAAGAAGGTAACTGTTGACAACCTGATGTTCATCACCTTCGCACAGGCTAAGTCTAACCTGACCAACGATGCCAAGAAGGCTCTTGACGGCATTGCTGCTGGCAAGCACGTTGAAATCGTAGGTACTGCTTCTCCCGAGGGTAGCGCTGAGAAGAACCAGATTCTCTCTCAGGATCGTGCCAACGCTGTTAAGTCTTACCTCGAGGGCCGTGGCGTTATCGTTGACAGCGCTATTGGTAAGGGCGTACAGGGTACAACCTCTAACCGTCTGGCTATCGTAACCGTTAAATAATCGGTAAGAAGAGTACAGTGAAATAAGTAATAACCTTACTTAACATAATTCAGAAGTTCCCTTTGCGAGAGCAAGGGGAACTTTTTTTGTGTGCTTACAGGTTGCTGACAGGACGCAACTCGCCATGACTGATTGGAAGAGAGACCCTCTCCGAAGCCACTCTTCATGCCCCTCAGTTGGGGGAGGAGTGGCTTGGTGTCTTGTAAAGCTTAAGGGGCCTATATGTCTTATGGGTCTTATGGGAAAGTAATATGGGCCATATTGGTCGGTAATATGGGCCATATTGGTTGGTAATATGGGCCATATTGGTCGGTAATATGGGGCATATTGGTTTATGCTCAGTGCGAGGTGGCGTGTGGCGCGGCGTTTGCAGGGTGGCCGTATGGCGTGGTGGGCTTGTCGCGTGAGCTGCTTCGGTTTTGCAGAATTTGCTCTGCTTCAGATTTGTTTGCGGTTTTGGATTGTTTGTTCTGCGGGCTGTCTTGTAACGGATTGATAGATTTTGTATAGGTTTTTGTTACGATTTGTTTTCGCAGGGCTTTGCAAATAATCTAATATAATTACGCAAAGAGTTGTCTGTTATGTAAAAACTGAGTAACTTTGCAGACGTTTTTTACAATATTCCATACAACAATGAAACATCAGTTACGCAGTTCGGTATGCACCGAAGGTCGCCGTATGGCCGGTGCCCGTGCCCTTTGGGTGGCTACGGGCATGAAGCGCGAACAGTTTGGCAAGCCTATTATAGCCATAGTAAACTCCTTCACACAGTTTGTCCCGGGTCACACCCACCTGCATGAAGTGGGCCAGATAGTGCGCCGGGAGATAGAGGCTATGGGCTGCTACGCCGCCGAGTTCAACACGATAGCCATCGACGACGGCATTGCCATGGGCCACGACGGTATGCTCTACTCGCTTCCCAGCCGTGACATCATAGCCGACTCGGTGGAATACATGGTCAATGCCCACAAGGCCGATGCCATGATATGTATCTCTAACTGCGACAAGGTGACTCCCGGAATGTTGATGGCGGCCATGCGCCTTAATATCCCCACCGTGTTCTGTAGCGGTGGCCCGATGGAAGCAGGCCGCTGGCGTGGCGAGAACGCCGACCTTATCACGGCAATGGTGAAAGGTGCCGACCCCTCGGTGAGCGATGCCGACATGGCCGAGCTTGAAAACTGCGCGTGCCCAGGCTGCGGCAGCTGTTCGGGAATGTTCACAGCAAACTCCATGAACTCGCTTACCGAGGCCATCGGACTGTCGCTTCCCGGCAACGGAACGATCCTTGCGACCCACGAAAACCGCGTGCAGCTGTTCCGTGATGCCGCCCGACAGGTGGTAAACAATGCCTTGGCCTACTATGAGCAGGGCGACGAAAGCGTGCTGCCGCGCAACATTGCCACTCGCCAGGCGTTCCTCAACGCCATGACTCTCGACATAGCCATGGGCGGAAGCACCAATACCGTGCTCCATCTGCTGGCCGTTGCCCAGGAAGCCGGTGCCGACTTCACGATGAAGGACATCGACGAGCTGAGCCGCCGCGTGCCTTGCCTGTGCAAGCTTTCGCCCAATACGCAGAAGTATAGCGTGCAGGAGTGCAACCGTGCCGGAGGTATTCTGGGCATCATGCACGAGCTGTCGAAGGGTGGTCTGGTCGACGGCACCGCCCAGCGCGTTGACGGCATGACCCTTGCCGAGGCTATGGACAAATACTGCATCACCGACGGCAGGGTGGACTTCGATGCCAACCGCATCTATCAGAGTGCTCCCGGTGGCCGCTTCTCCACGAAGATGGGCAGCCAGAACGCACAGTGGGGTACGCTCGACACCGACCGTGCCAACGGCTGCATACGCGACCTGGCCCATGCCTACACCAAGGATGGTGGTCTGGCAGTGCTCTTCGGCAACATAGCCCAGGACGGCTGTGTGGTGAAGACGGCAGGCGTGGACGCGGAGCTGTGGCATTTTGAAGGTCCGGCAGTGGTGTTCGACTCTCAGGAAGATGCCTGCGAGGGCATCCTCGGAGGCCGCGTCAAGAGCGGCGACTGCGTGGTCATCACCCACGAAGGTCCCAAGGGCGGTCCCGGTATGCAGGAGATGCTCTATCCCACATCGTATATCAAGTCGATGCACCTGGGCAAGGAGTGTGCACTGATTACCGACGGACGCTTCTCTGGCGGAACCAGCGGACTCTCAATCGGCCATATCTCGCCCGAGGCTGCCCAGGGCGGCAATATCGGAAAGATAAAAGACGGCGACATAATAGTAATCGACATACCCTCGCGCAGCATCAACGTGAAGCTCTCCGACGAGGAGCTTGCAGCCCGCGAGCAGCAGCCCCTGAAGCGGAAACGCACGGTGAGCAAGGCACTGAGAGCATACGCGCAGAGTGTAAGCTCAGCCGACAAGGGTGGCGTGAGGATAATAGACTAACCAATTTGTATTAAGGATAAGGATTGATGGGAAAGATAACAGGTTCAGAGGCATTGATGCTGTCATTGAAGAACGAAGGTGTGGAAACCATCTTCGGCTATCCCGGCGGCAGCATCATGCCCGTATATGATGCCCTTTACGATTATACTCGTGGCGAGAAGAAAGCTTTCGACCACATACTGGTGCGCCACGAGCAGGCAGCCACCCACGCTGCCGAAGGCTTTGCCCGCGTGTCGGGCAGGGTGGGAGTGGCCTTGGTGACAAGCGGTCCGGGAGCTACCAACACGCTCACCGGCGTTGCCGATGCCATGATAGACTCCACTCCGATAGTCGTCATAGCAGGTCAGGTGCCCATAGCGGCCCTCGGTACCGATGCCTTTCAGGAGGTAGACCTCGTTGGTGTGGCGCAGCCAATATCCAAGTGGAGCTACCAGATACGCCGTGCAGAAGACATAGCGTGGGCCGTGAGCCGCGCTTTCTATATTGCCCGCTCAGGGCGACCGGGCCCCGTGGTGCTCGATTTCCCAAAGAACGCACAGACCGAGATGGTGGACTACAAGCCCGTGAAGGTGGACTTTGTGCGCTCCTATGTGCCATCACCAGCACTCGATGATGCTGCCATACACGAAGCTGCGCGACTCATAAACTCTGCCAAGAAGCCGCTGGCACTGGTAGGGCAGGGCGTGGAGCTGGGTAATGCGCAGCAAGAGCTTGCCACATTCCTGGAGAAAGGCGACATACCAGCCGGACGCACCATGCTGGGCTTGTCGGCCTTGCCCGACAGCCATCCGCTGAATGTGGGAATGTTGGGTATGCATGGCAACTATGCTCCAAACATAAAAGAGCAGGAATGTGACGTGCTCATAGCCATAGGTATGCGCTTCAGCGACCGTGTGACGGGCAGCCTGAAGACCTATGCCCGACAGGCAAAGGTGATACATATCGACATCGACCATAGCGAGATAAGCAAGAATGTTCATGCCCACGTGCCCGTTGTGGGCGACTGCAAGATAGCCCTGCCTGCCATCACAGCCCTGATGGACAAGGGCGACCATGCCGAATGGCGCAAGTCGTTTGAGCCGCTGGCCGAGAAAGAACGGGTGAAGGTGATTGAGCCCGCCATACATCCCACCGAGGGCCCGCTGCTCATGGGCGAGGTGGTCAATGCCGTGGCAGAAGCCACCAAGGGCGATGCCGTGCTCGTGACCGACGTAGGGCAGAACCAGCTCTTCGCCACACGCTATTTCCGCTATCCCAAGAAGCGCAGCCTGTGCACAAGCGGTGGTCTCGGAACGATGGGCTACGGTATGCCTGCGGCAGTGGGAGCCACCTATGGCGCGCCGGGACGCACCGTAGTGTGCTTCATGGGCGACGGCGGATTTCAGATGAACATACAGGAACTGGGCACCATCATGGAGCAGCAGGCTCCCGTGAAGATGATTTTGCTCAACAACAACTACCTGGGCAACGTGCGTCAGTGGCAGGATATGTTCTGGCAAAGGCGCCAATCGTTCACCAAGATGCTCAATCCCTGCTACGAGCAGATAGCCAAGGGCTACGGCATACCTTACCTTGCTGTCACCGACCGCAGCCTGCTGGCATCGTCGGTAGAGAAGATGCTGGCAACGAAAGGGCCGTTCATCCTCGAATGTGCCATCCGTGAAGACGACGATGTGCTGCCAATGACACCTCCGGGAATGTCGGTCGACGACATGATGCTCGACATAAACGTTTAACAATGAAGGAAATGGAAGACAGAAAGTTCTACACCCTGCTGGTGTATTCAGAGAACATAGCAGGTATTCTGAACCAGATAACCGCCGTGTTCACGCGTCGTCAGGTCAACATCGAGAGCCTGAACGTGTCGGCATCCAGCTTCAAGGGTATTCACCAATATACTATCACGGCATGGAGCACCCCCGACCAGATAGAGAAGATTACCCGACAGATAGAAAAAAAGATTGACGTGGTGAAGGCCAACTACTACACCGACGACCAGATATTCATCCACGAGGTGGGCCTCTACAAGATTTCCACGCCTAAGCTGATGGAAAATCCCGAGATTTCGCGCACCATACGCTGGCACGATGCACGCATGATGGAGGTGAACCCGACCTACACCACCGTGCAGCTGGCAGGCGTTACCGAGGACATCACCAATCTCTACGACAAGCTCAACGGTTTTGGCTGCATATTGCAATATAGCCGCAGCGGTCGCATAGCAGTCACAAGGAGTCCAGAGGAGCCGATAGCCGAATACCTGCATCAGCGCAGACAGGAAGAATTGAGTTAAGATTATGAGCGAAATATCAAAGACAGGACGATATGAGTTCCTGGCAGAGCCGTTCCATTGCGACTTCTCCAACCGGCTGTTTATGGGTCATCTGGGCAACCATCTGCTCAATGCCGCCGACTTCCACAGCAACGACCGTGGTTTCGGCATGAACTATCTGAGCACGATAGGCAAGACGTGGGTGCTCTCGCGGTTGGCTGTAGAGATGGACGAGATGCCGCTGGCATACAGTAGGCTCGCCGTTGAGACGTGGGTGGAAAGCGCGATGCGCTATTTCACAAACCGCAACTTCAAGGTCGAGGATGCTGCTACAGGTCAGGTCTACGGCTACGGTCGCAGCGTGTGGGCAATGATTGACGTTCAGACACGCCAGCCGACCGACCTCTTCGCCGTCAACGACGGAGCGATAAACGACTATGTGCTGGCCGACAAGGAGTGCCCCATAGAGCGCGGAGGACGTGTCAGGATGGGCGATGGCGCTGAGCTGGTGCGCAGCATTGATACCTACTACAGCGATGTGGACATCAACGGCCACGTAAACTCGGTGAAATACATCGAGCACGTGCTTGACCTCTGGGACATGGAGTGGTACCGAAGCCATGCCGTCAAGCGCATAGAGATAGCCTACGTTGCCGAAGCCCATGCCGGCGACACACTCTCTTTCTACCGTGAACAGACAGCCGAGGGAGAATACTGCGTGCGCATCACCCGCACCGACGGCACGGAATGTTGCCGCTGCAAGGTAGAGACCCAGCCGTAGCCACCAACTACTGCCAAGCCTGATGTTTTTCTAAACGGCGTTATGATTGCCTTGCAGGCCGTTTGTCATCTGCCTTGGCTACAGTGGTTTGCGCCTAGGGCCTAATCTCAAACCAAAACAACTTGTTTTGGTCTGCGTTTAAGCCCTTATAGCTTTCCATTTACAGCCTTATTTGAGACCAAAACAAGTTGTTTTGGTCGAAGGGATATGCTTGTCATGTCTTGTTTCTCCTTGCTGGAGGATTATGTCTTTATTTTCCGTATGCGCTCTGTTTGAGCGCAAAGATACGAAAAAACGGGACATACAGGGCGTTTTCGTTAACCAGGATACTTTTTGTGAGCCATTTTAGCGTTGTTTTGACTTACAATGGCATATTGAAAGTTCCTGCAAGGGAAATTGCCCATGCCGAAGCAATAAGAAGGAAGTATTATGAACTAAAAACAGATAGTTATATAGCTATGAAACTTTACTGGTTAAACGAGTTAATGGATAGAGACATCGGTCCAGCTGGCACGCCCAGGCGCGATAAGTTCGAGCGGAAGCCTGCAGATGAGTTCCATGCCTGCCATATAGGGGAGGCTGTCAAGAAAGCCCGGCTGGCCCTGACCCTCACACAGGAGAAGCTCGGACAGGGAATGGGAGTTCAGAGGTCGCAGGCATGCTGGATAGAAAGCGGTAAAGGCATAGCCATTGCATCCATGATGCGGGGCGTTTAAGGCTATGGGCGTTCAGGCGGCACTCGAAATGAAAGGCATCGGCAAGGTTGCACTCTGAGAAAGCATACAAGAATGACACGATAGCGGCGGCAGTATTATTCATAAAGGATATACTGCCGCCGCTATCGTTACATGCAATTCGGATTATAAAGCTGAGTTTGGATGCACGGCGCATCAATAGCCTGGGTTCTGCGTCAAATACGGATTGGCAAGCAGTTCATTGACCGGTATCGGGAAAAGCAGTTCGTTTTCGCTGCATGAAGCTACTTCCGTAGCTATTCCGAGCCGCTTCAATGCGTTCCAGGTTCCATAATGATTATATCTGTTAGACCAATAAGAAACAACTTCTTCTGTATTTCCATTTGCCTCATTCGCTATCATTTCTATAACCTCGGCTTCGTAGATGGGATAGCCATCAATACACAGTTCACAGCTATATGCGTCAGCCATTTGCAGGAACTGTTGTGCCTGTGAAGACTGCTTGAGTGTCAGCAGTACTTCGGCAAGTAATACGGAAACGTTCGATTGATTAAAGTGCATATAATAATCCCCCCAAGGATTATTCTGGCCAAACATATCTCTTGCAACCAGCAAATCGGCCAAAGCGAGATCCAAGACATCACTCTGGCTACGCTGCGGAACGTAATCCGTTGGTCCTTCGCCACCTATCATTACTGGTACATTTCCCCAAAGCACTGCCAACTGATAATAAACAAATGACCTCAGGGCAAGAGTTTCTGCATAGTAATATGGTAATACGCTATTCCACCCTTTCCGCTTCATTGCCAGCAACAAGCTGTTGGCTTTGTTGATGGTATAATAAGCATTGGTCCAAGTGTCATAGAGGGTTCTGTCGGCGGCCGATGATGGATTGACAGATGACGAGCCTTTACCCAGGCGGGCTGTTTCTATCTGCAACTGACCTATTACAAATTGCCTCAATGAAGTGTAAACGCTACCAAGAACCTGACGCAACAGCCCCTCGGAGTTAACCAAGTCTTCTTCATATACAGGATTAGAAGGATAATCTGAATCATCAGTTTCTTCGTCATTATTGTCTATCACACCATCACCATTGAAGTCTACATAGCCTGAGAAATCATCGCAATTGATTGCTACATTCTGTTTGCTATAGTAGTCCTTCATCCTTTCTATCACATCCTTAGGATGTACATGCTTTTGCCCTTCCTTTATTTCGTTGCGAACAGACAAGTCGTCAATCATTCCATTATCGGCAAAGTCATTCATAAACTTAGCCAGAAACGCCGTGAACTCTCCCTCGCTCCTATCGTATAGCATAATAGTAGAGATAGCCAGGAGTATAGAAGAATTGCGGTTGTTGTCTGTTATCGAGATAATCTCCGGCGAAGATATTGCGTCTGTTATACCAAAGAATTTCAACAGCTCTTTTTCCGCCTGCACCTTGGCACTGCTAAAGCTGCTTCCGCTCTTTACCAGATTTTTGACTCGCTCAAACTCAAGATGAGTGATGATATTAACATTGACGGATTTTCTATTTGAGATGTCCGTAATTGCATTAAGGGTGATGGGCGCAACGGTAAAAAAGACTGAGGCCCCTTATTGTCAGAGGTCTCAGCCTTATGTATGCCTTCACAGAAGCTGTTAGAAGCCTGGCCCTCCGCCGCCGGGAGGTGTACCTCCGCCGCCCATGCCGTTCGAGCTGTATGTAGTAATGCCTGTGATGGCAGCCGACGAGGAGCCAGTCTTCAGAGTGTAGCTGCCACCATTGGTCATGCCTGGCGCGCTGACAAGTATTGTGCCTCCTGTATAGCCGACGGGTCCCATAGTGAGCGTGCCAAGGGTTGTGCCCGAGGAATTGCTGACAGTGATAGTAGCGTTTGCAGCCACAGAGCCCGACGTCACTGCAAAGGCCTGCGTGCAGTTGCTGAACTTAGTGTCGATGCGTCCGCCTATGCCGAAGAGTGTTCCTCCGGTGATGGTCATGGCATGGCTCTCGTCGCTGTCGATGCCTGCCTCAGCTCCTCCTCCGCCTACGGCGACGAGTGTGCCGCCAGAAACATAGAGATTGCCGTTAGAGTCGATGCCGTCGTTGCTTTTTGAGCATGACACCACCGTTCCTCCGCAGACAGTGAGGTTGCTGGTGGAGTTGATGCCGTCGTCGTAGGCATAGATGTAAATCTTTCCGCCAGAGATGTCGAGAGTACCCTTGCTCTCTATGCCCTCGGCATTGTTGCCACTGGTGCGCACCATGATGTCGCCACCAGTAATCGTAATGGCCCCCGACGTGTTTCCACCATCATCTTTGGTGCCTATTTTCATTCCCTTTGGTGATGAGGTATAGGCATTGGGTACGTTGTCGGTATTGCTGGTGTAGTTGTCGCTTTCCGTACCGTTGCCATTATTGTAGTATAGTCCGCCAGTGGTTATGATGCGAATCTTTCCGCCATTGATATATGCCGCTACGTCGGCCTTCATCCCCTTGCCGCCGCTACCGGAGGCCTTCGCCCACACCTCTCCGTCGTTCATGTAGATGCTGCCGTCGCAGCCAATACCTGCCGCAGCCTTGGTGTCGCCGCCGTACTTCAGGGTCTCGTCGTCTTCCCACTCGCCATTGCCGGTAGCTATGACTGTTGTGCGTCCGCCGTTGATATACACGTCGGCATCGCCGTTGATGCCCTTGCCGCCGTCGGCAGATACATCCACGTTGATTATTCCGCCGTTTATGTAGATGTTGTCGCCTCCCTTGATACCGTGGTTCTCCGTAGACTTGACATACAGGTTCACACCCTTGTCTATTACCACGTTGCTTTTGCCGTGGATGCCGTTCTTGTAGTTGCCATAGACATCCAATGAGCCAGTACCATAGATGAACAGCTTGCCCTTGCTGAAGATGGCTCCCTTGTGGCTGTCGTCGGCCTCAGCACCATCGGAAATGCTGTTGGTGCCAACCAACTCTATGTATGCGCTCTGCTTGCTCTCCAGGTCAAGTGCCACCGTAGAGGAGTTGGCGATGGTTGCATTGTTAAGCTGCAGCTTGAAGCTTGTGTTGCCGTTTATCTGCAAGGAGCCATTGTCTGTACTGCCCGTTACTACATAGCATACGCCCTCTGTGCTGCCGTGGTCGGTAGTGACGTTGTTGCCGTCTACGGTAACGGTGACACCCGACACACCCGGATCGGCAGGGTTTGACATATCTATGTTTACCGTTGTTCCAAAGGAATTGTCGCCTGGAGCATCGCCTTCGCCAGGATACTGAGCCACCGCCGTGGTTGTGGGCTCTGCCGTGGTTTTGTCTATGCTGACGGCGAAGTTCAGCAGCTCGCTGGTTTCATCGGTGCTGCCTGAGCCACTGCTGCCGCCATTGTTAGCTATGTAGCCATCAGTAAATATGTCATCCTCTGAGGAACACGCAACCATCACCGACACTGCAATGATGAAAAGCAAATAGTAAGATAGCTGTTTCATTCTTTCCTTAGTTTTTGTTGTTATACGTTATTATCCTTTTTCCAAGCCAAAGGTAGGAAGTGTTGGGTCTGTTGTGCAAAAACTATCAACGGAACGCCATATTTGTTCAACAAAAACACCGAAAGCCCGGTTTGGACTTTCGGTGATTGGTGATGGTGGCTGGTGCGTGGCGCAGCTATGGGCGGACGTTGTTCCACCAGGCGTATGTGTCATGGACTCGCCATCCGTAGGGGGTCTTTCCCGTATAGTTCTGCTCTTTCTTGAAACGGCTGTCCCAGAATACAAAGGTATGCTGGGGAGCTCCACCCCAGACGTACATGCCGTAGAGGTCGAATTTCTTATATACTGAGAACAGTACCTTGCCGTTGTAGGTGACGTCGACCGTCATCTCGGCCTGAGTCATCTCGGCAGCCATGTCGCCATCGTTGGTAAAGGCAATGCGCACCTCGCAGCAACCATCGGTGATGGTCACGTCTTTGTAATTCCATACTATATGTGCTCCGCCGGCGGCGCAGGCTGCCTGTGGAACTGCCAGCGTTAGGCAGAATAAGCCCAGTGCCAGCACTGATAATTGTTTGTAATACGTTTTCATAGACTTATTGTTTTTGGTCAGTATTTCTCTTTGTATAACGCCGCGCAACAACGGCCCCTGCCATGACTGTCAGCAACAGTGCGAGGGCTTTGACCTTGTCGTTTGCATAGAACCTGAGCCAGAAGAACAACACATTATGGAAATAGAGGACGACGGCTGTGAGAACTGTAACGATGCTGACCACAAGCACTTCCTTCCAGGTGGGTTTGTAGGCTGCATCCTTTGAATAGGCTCGCACCACATAGCCGACGAACGCCAATGGCGGAATGGCGCAGATTAGGAAAATGTACAGCCAGTGGGTGTCGTCCTGCTCCGCCTTGTTTTGTATCTCGTCTGCCTGGCTGTGCAGCTTTTCAAACTGCTCCCTCGACTCTGGCGACATGATGCTGTCGTAGGGATTGTCGCCCAGCATCTTTGCCATTTCTTGCCTATAAAGCTCCACGGAGGGTACTTCTGGTGATGGGGGAGCAGCCTTTACGGTGATGGAGTAAGCTGCTATCATCAGAAATGCCGCAACAAGAAAGACAACAAGAAAGACAATTATAGGGTAGCGGTTATTCGTGGAAGCCCTTTTTGTCTTCCAGTCACCCAACAGGATGTCGCGTTGCACGGAGTCGTTAATCCATTGCACCTGCTGGTCTATCATCTGCTGGTCCATCAGCTGTTGTTCTTCGCCCTGCATAGTCACTTGACGGTTATGCCCTGAGCCTCCATCTGCTTCTTACGATGTGCCAGGCGCGCCCTCGCAATCTTGCGCATACGCTCCTCCTGGCTGTCGTTGGGGTCGAACTGAACCTTAACCGTGCCGGAGTAGCCGTTGCTGCTGAGCTTTGACGTTACCGATTCCACATCCGCCTTAACCTTACCAGAGCCGCCACAGACATGGCATTGCCACTTGTTGACTTTGCTGCCGTGGCACTGGTTGCACTCATAGTGGCCAACGCCATTGCACTTCCAGCAGGTAAGCTGACCCGTTTTCTTGCATTTTTCGCAGTCGGGCGTACCCTGACCGCCGCACCACTGACATTCTCGCCACTCATCCTTAACCTGTACACCGCCTTTGCCACGACAATGGGCACAGAATACCTTGCCCTCGCCGCCACACTCGTTGCAACGAACAAGTTTCTTGCCTAAACAGAAATCACATTCGCGTATTCCCTGACCGCTACAGAAGGCACAGGTGCGTTCTTCCAAACCTGTTCCGTGGCAATTGTCACAGTCTTTTGTCTGTGCCTTAGCGTATAACGATGCTATCGCCATCATCATACAAACAAGAACTATCCTTTTCATATTGATTCTATTTATGTAATGCTATAGAATACTATTCATACCAACCATTGGGGCGTAGGCCAGCGAATGTTTCGCTACTTCACATATTCCACCTGTACGTCGTCCTTTCCGCTAATCTCTGGTTTGCAACCCTCAGTCAGAATAATCTTCTTGAGCCACGAAGCATTGCCGACATGCAGTTTTTCGAGTTTCGTCAGGTTCCGCAGGTCAATCTCTTCCACGGGTGTAGTGCCTGCTCCCAGTGCGGTGAGGTTGGGGAAATACTTTAGAAAGCCGTAGTTGTCGATGACGTTGCTACGGCCACCTCTTTCAAGCGACAGGTACGTTGCCTTCTGTGCCTCACAGCAATCCACGATGCCATCGCCGTTGGTGTCAATATCCTTGAAGCACTGTGAGAAGATGTTATGGTCTTCTATCTTGACAACCGTAGTCTTCCCTTTCTTCTGGGCTTTGCAGCACTCCTTCTTCTCTGTGTTGCAGCACTTCTGGTCTTGTGCCTGTGCAGCACCAATAGTCACGAAGACTACAGCCAATGATAAAATAATTCTTTTCATAATCGTATCGTTTTATTGGTTATTCAATTCTTAATCACAACTTTGGAACTTGTGGAACTTCAATAGGTTTATTGAAAAGCGGACAATCCTTTCTGTGGTTATGAGGGTTTTCAAAGAAAAGACTTGCCGACTTGCCCGAGAACACTGCTCCACATTGCGGACATGTGATATGAATGTCAATCTGGTGATTTGTGACTGGAGATTGGTGATTGGGTGATGACGGCGAGCTGTCATTCGTTTCCGCATCATGGTAATACGGACAGTTCGCACCATGGGTTTCGCCCGCTGTCAGGTTCGCTCCGCAATAGATGCAATACGCTTCTTCAACATTCGGATTCAGGCTTTCGACAGCCGTGATAAACGCCTCTATCTCATTTTGGGAGCCGAAAGGCAGGACAACACCCGGATGGCGGTTGCCGTCCTTGTCCACGATGGGAGCCACACTTAGGTAGACAGCACCTACAGTGAACTCTCCCATCTGTGAGTAAGCCTCAATTCTGGTATTGGCCATGTTGTGGTACTGTGGCTCGGGTGGCGTGCCCATGTCGTACCATGCCGTCACTCCGTTGAAGCTTGTCTTGAACTGCCGTCCACTGTCCTCAATTCCTGCTATGGGTGGCTGCTTCTCAAACCACTGTCCTGCCTGTTCTGCAAAAGAGCGCAATTCCTTGACAAATGCAGGAACATCCTTTTTTGCAATGCGGAAACCTGCTATGGGGATATGCTTGTAGAGCGACTGGCCGTAAATCATGCAATCGAAGTTGTCGCCCTTGATATTTTCAGCTATCACCCCATACTCTTTGTTTGTTACCGACGAGTACCACGACTTATATCTCTGCGCCGTCACAGGTAGTGTTCCCACTATGACAGCCAAACATAACAATAACCGTTTCATAGCTGTATAGGCTTTAAGTGTGTGTTATCTGGTATTGGCTCTTTATATCCTTCCTGCTGCTATACACTCCGGGCATCGCCATACCTTAGTGCCCGAACCGCCACAATGATAGCATTGCTTGTATCTCTTGCCATCACACTCGCGGCAGGTGATTTCGCCAGTACCTCTACATAGTTCGCAACGGAACGAGGGGTTGCCTTGACAGTTGTAGCAAACGTCGTCGCCGCGTTTTCCTGTTCCATCGCAATAGCTGCATGTCAGCTGTCCGCTTCCGTGACAGGTATAGCACTGCTGGGTGCCAGAGCCTCGGCACGACTCGCAAGTCCATGTTCCCTCGCCGTGGCACGGCAGGCAGGTTTCACGGATAACGCCTTCGCCGCCGCAACGGCTACATTGTGCCTGAATAGACATTATGCCCATCAGAAGAACCACAAATGTTAATGCTAATCTTTTCATAGTATTTGTTTATTAAAATGTTATTACGTTCTTACTTATAAATCAGTTTCACCTGCTCGCCCTTGTAGGCTACGGGATACTTGATTTCTGGCTTGCAGCCTTTTGCCAACACAATGGTCTTCAGCATACGGCAGTCGGTAGCATCGAGTTCCTTCAGCTTGGGGCAGCAGCTTACGTCAAGCGTTTCGGCGTAGGTCATTCCTGTATGGAAATACTCCAGGTTTGGAAAATACTTCAGGTCATCATACGACTTTA
The DNA here is from genome assembly GCA_900318625.1 of uncultured Prevotella sp. Lineage (GTDB taxonomy): Bacteria > Bacteroidota > Bacteroidia > Bacteroidales > Bacteroidaceae > Prevotella. The sequence goes on along the minus strand of ONLG01000011.1, from coordinate 284 downwards.
TTACTCGCATAAAGCTCTTGAAGTTCATCAGGCTCAGCTTCGTCGTAGCCTCTGCTTCCTCCTTTGAGATTGCCTTGTCCTTGTTGGCATCTACCTTGTTGCGCAGGCAGAAGTCCTTGAAAGCCTCATCTTTGAACTGAAGTGGAGCCGGAAGCTCCTTGATAGTCGTCGTAAAGTAGTTCTCTTTCAGCACATCATAGTTGTAGCTACATGGTACCTCCAGCTTGCCGTTGTGCCACAGTCCGTATACTCCCATCTCCTTGCTGACGATGTAGAATGTTTCG
>ONLG01000002.1 GCA_900318625.1 uncultured Prevotella sp. | reverse complement strand
TGCTCTGCGTGGCCTCGCTCAGCAGCAGTGCCGCCGCCGAACTGCTGAAAGACAACCTGAGCTACCGCCGCTTCACCACACTCGACGGCCTGTCGCAGATGCAGACAGAGACTGTGTGGCAGGACTCGCGTGGGTATATATATATAGGTACGCTGTCGGGATTCGTGCGCTACGACGGGCAGAGGCTGACACCCTTCCTTAGCTCACGGCGCGAGAACATCGTGGGCTTCCAGGAGGTAGGCGGGCAGGTGCGCGCCATGAGCTTTGTGCGTCAATGGAGCATCAGCGGCGACGATGCTGCCAAAGGGGAGATAGACCCGAAGGGGCGTTTCCTGCTCAACAACTTCAACTCTGCCGACCTGCCGGGCGGCTATGTGCTGCTTGAGGACAGGCAGGAGCAGAACCGCAGGCTGTGCCGCGTGACGGCGACGGGAATGGAAAGCGTGATAGTCTCGCCGCTGCTCGACGTAATGACACCCGACCGCAAGATGTATCTCGACATTCCCGACCAAAGCTCGTCAGCCGGCAAGCTCTATCTGCCCACTCCGCAAGGCGTCTATCGGCTGCAGCAGGGGCAGGTGGCAGAGAAGCTGACCGCCAAGACCGACGTGTTCTCGTTCGTCCGCACTGCCGATGGACTGCTGGCCTTGGCTGCCGACGGCCTCTACCGTGTAGAGGGCAACGGCCTCCGCTGCCTGAGCAAGCACCACTTCAATGCTCCCGACTATGGCCTTTGTGTTCGTCAGAACCGGCAAGGGCAGCTCATCGTTGCCGACTCGCACACCATCTGGCTCTACGACCACGGCTACTGGCGGCAACTGGCCACGGGCTTCAATATGATCAAAGGACTCTTTGTAGACAAGTGGAACCGCCTGTGGGCTGCCACCTACCAGGGAGCCTACTGCTTCTTCCACTGCAACTTCGTCAACCACCGACTTGCCGACGATAACGACATCGTCAGGGCAATGGCTTTCAATCACGGACGGATGGTGATGGGCACGCTCAACGGCAAGTTGCTGGCCGACGGACGGCTGCTGGCAGAGGGCGCAGACAACTTCTTCGCGCCCAGCGCAGCTGTCATCGGCGGAAAAGTATATATGGCTGGCAATGGCGATGTGGTTGCCGTATCGGGCGACAGAGTCAATTGGCTGGGGTTGCCCCACGACAAATATCAGTTTGTGAGCTGCTACCGCGACCGGCTCGTTGTCGGTACGCGAGGCAGTATTCTGCTATACGATACCGGCACACGACATTTAGACACGCTTACTGCCGAGACCGTGCGCCCCTGGTGTGCTGCCGACGACGGGCAGGGGCGGCTGTGGGTGGGCTGCACACCCGGACTGTACCGGCTGACGGGTATCGAAAAAGGAAAGGTGAGCATCGAGCAAGTGAAGAGTACGCCTACCACGCTCGTCGTCACCACAATGTCGTCCGACCGTCGCGGACACGTGTGCTTCGCCCTCGGCGACTCGCTCTTTGCCATCAGCAACGGAGAGATACGCCCCATGACCGAGGTTATGCCAACGCTCAAGGGGCATGAGATACGCTCAGTCCATGTTTCCGCACGCGGCTGTCTGGTTGTGGCGGCCATTGACGGGCTGCTTGTGGCACGCATTGATGACCGCTGCCGGGCTAAGGACATACACTGGTTCGACGCACAGAGCGGTTTCACGATGATTGAGCCGCTGATGGCTACGATGGCCGAGGCAGACGACGGCACAGTGTGGCTGGCCGGACTTGAGGAAATGATGTCGTTCCGCCCCGACTTGTTGCTCGACGACAACCAGGAGTCCACCATCGTGGTGGCTCCGCGCCCGTGGTGGATGCAGTGGTGGGCTTGGCTGGCGTGCCTGCTGCTTCTCGGCCTCGCCGTGTGGTGGCTGGCTCGACGGTTTGAGCAGCGGCGTGCGCGCAAGAGGATGGAGCGGCTCGAGGACGAGAAGGTGAAAAAGGAGTTGCAGCTCAGTGCCGTCCGTCTGAAGGGCATCCCCCATTTCCACTCCAACGTACTTGCCAGTATAGAGTATTTCGTGTCGAACCACTCTACCGACGAGGCCACACACTACCTGAAGCTCTACTCCGACTTCACCAACCAGACCCTTTCGGACATCGACCGTCCGTCGCGCCCTGTGGCCGACGAGGTGGCTTACGTGAGCGCCTACCTGGAGCTGGAGCAGCTGCGCTACGGCGAGCGGCTGCTGTACACCGTCAGCGTGGCTCCGGATGTTGACCAGACGGTGATGCTGCCCACGATGCTGCTTCACACCTACTGCGAGAATGCCGTCAAGCACGGCATAGCCAACAAGACGGGCGTGGGCCACGTGAGCGTGGCTGTCAGCCGCGAGCGGATGGATGGTGCCGACGGCGTGCTCGTGAGCGTGAGCGACGACGGCGTGGGACGCTCGGAGGCGGCTCATGCCGGTGGGTCGTCGACCAAGCAGGGACTGAAGATACTCGGCCAGCAGATTGAAATATACAACCGCGCCAACAGCCACCACATACGGCAACGCGTGACTGACCTCACCGACGGCGAGGGCCGCCCTGCCGGAACGCGCTTCGAGACGTGGGTGCCGGTGGACTTTAAGTATTAAACGGATTAGGATATGAAGAAACTGAAAACTGTGGTCGTGGAAGACGAGCGGCTGCCGCGACTGTCGCTGCTGGCCAAGCTGGAGGACTTCCGCCACTCGGTGGAGGTGGTGGATGCCTGCGACAACTATGACAGCGCACGCATGAGCATACTGCACCATCGTCCCGACCTGCTTTTCCTCGACATACAGCTGCATGGGCGCGACTCCATGCAGCTGCTCGAAGAGCTGAAACAGACCATACCCCTGCCCTACGTAATCTTCACCACGGCCTACAGCGACCGCAAATATCTGCTGAGTGCCATCAAGCTCTCGGCCATCGACTATCTGCTGAAGCCCATCGACAAAGGCGAGCTGGCTCATGCCATAGCCAAGGCTGCCGGAAGGGCGGTGGCCGAGATGCCCACGGCGGCGGCCATGACCGAGAAGCTGAGCTTCAGGTCGGTGAACGGCAGGATATTCGTGGCTGCCGACGACATTGCCTACGTGAAGGCCGACGGCAACTATGCCTGCATCTGCACCTTTCATGGGCAGGATATGGTGCTCGAGAACCTGCTGGTGCTGGAGCAGCGGCTGCCTGCAGGCTCGTTTGTGAGGGTCGACCGCAGCACCATCGTCAACCTGCCAAGGGTGTATAGGCTGAACATTCAGCAGCACTCTTGCATCATGCTTTCGCCCGACGGGCGCGAGCTGCGGCTCGAAATTACCCGAAACGGCATTGAGAAGCTGATGGAGGTTATGGGCTGAGGTGGTTGACAGGCCACGTAAATGACCTTGCGCGACTGCCTGAGCTGGACGAATGTAAAGGAAAATGGCAAAAAACAGCGTTTGGGCGAACTGCTGTTTCAGAGCCGAAAACGCCATGCGCTGCTTCATAAACAGCCTCCTCGCAACCGGGGAGGCTGTTTTTGTTTTACAAAATCGGTGCTTTTCCGTAGGTTTTTGCTCTGCGGAGCCGCCATATTTCATTTTTTTTGCTGAGTGCTGAGGCTCTGCCAAGCTGCCTTTTTCGGGGCTTTCAGGGGCTTGCCGGAGTGCTGCTCTGTTGCGCCTGCTGCCACGGTGCGCCGCGTTGCCGCCTTATAGCTGCGCGTAACATCCTTGCCGTCAGCGCGGTAGCGGCCTTGCGGAATTTTACCGAGCCTCCTGTAAACTTTCTCCGGCTGCCTTGGAGCATTGCTACGGGGCAGTTGGAGAACTTCTCCAGCTATGCTGTAGCGTTGCTCCGGGACTGTTGGAGAAAGTTTACGGATGCTGTGGTAATGTCGCGAAACTCGCGTATATGGCGGCAGAAGCGCCTTTGGCGGCAAATAATCTGCTGTTGGCGAGGTGAGTGTAAAGATGTTTCAGCTCACAGCCTGAGCCTTACTTGCAGCTCCAGGTCGGTCTGCTGCCTGCTGTCAATCTGCTGCAAGCCCGACGAGATGTGGCTGCGGTCGAAGTAGCGGGTTGCCGACAGCTTGGCAAGTGCCATCCATCGGCGCGACAGGTCGGCACGTAGGAGGAGTGTCAGGTGGAAGCCGTGGCCGTAGAACGCGGGGAACGACATGGTGTAGAGCGGTCCGCGCTCGTAGGTGTAGATGCGCGAGGCGTAGTCGTCGGTGTGGAAATAGGCTGCCGTGGCTGCCGTCTGGAGCTTTCGCAGGGGTTGCCACGATGCCGTCTGGCTAAGCATCCAGCCTGTGGAGCGCTTCTTGTAGTTGTTGCAGGCCACGTCGGCCTGTGTCTTGAGCAGCCATCGGCCAGCCTGCAGCTGTGCGAAGAGCCTGCCGCGGTGGGTGGCATCGGCTGTGAGGGCGGTATGGTCGGCATTGTTTTTCTCCCTGATTTTGAGTCGGTAGTGCATCTGCATGGTGAGTTTGGCGTTCCGGTAGGTTGCCGAAGCCATACATTCGTAGGCGTGCGAGGTGGTGTCGGCAAGGTATTTGGGCCACGGAAAGCGTGCCACGTCGGTGTAAGCGGTGAGCGTGAGGTGGCTGCCGGGCCTGTATTCGGCTCCGAGATAGAGTCCGCTCTCGTTCTGCACGTGTCCGCCGTCGGCGAAGCTCTGCGCCAGCAGGGAGGCGTATCTGTAGCTGTAGAAGCGTTGCACGGCTGTGAGCGAGAGCTTCTGCGAGAGCCTTGCGGTGGCGGTGTTGATGGTGGCGAGTGCGCGGCAGCTGCCTGTTGCTGTCTCTCCGCTGACGGCCAGCCAGTGGTTGCGGTAGCTGTAGTCGATGCTGGCGTTCCAGAAGCGCGACCCCGAGGGGTAGTGCTTTCGGTAGAGCTGGCCGGTATTGGGCTGCAGGGGCTTGCTGGTGGCGGTGAAGAGTCCTGTTATGCCCACGTTGAAGCCTCCGCGCCTGAACGTCAGATGTGCGCCCAGGGCGGTCATGGCGGCATTGTTCTTTCGTTGCATCTCGCTCTCGGTGCGGTGGTAGCCCGTTTTCAGTATGGTCTGTATGGCTGTCTGGTCCTTTGTCAGGGTGGCATCTATCAGCCGCCACGATGCAATGGCCGTCAGGTCGAGCTCCTTAGCCAGCTCTACGGTTGCCGCCGCGCCTTGCAGGTAGTTGGCCGAAGAGCGCGAGCTTGAGGGTCGGATGGTGGTCTGGTTGCGGCTTAGTGCAGCGAGCGCAGCCTGCTTGCCGAAGGCGAAGTCGGTGTTGAGCACGAGTCCCATGCCGGCCTTGGCCTTGTAGCGGCCTGCGACGAGCGATTTCAGCCGTCCTATGCGCATCAGCTGTATGTAGAAGGAATAGTGGTCGTAGCCCAGGGGATTGCGTCCGGCGAAGAATGGCTCGCCGCTGTCTTGTGCGCCGGTGAGTCCGGCTTTCACGAGGTTCATACTGTTGAACGTGTACCTGACGGAGTGGCGGTAGGGGAAGCCCAGGTAGCCGTCGGTGTCGCCATGCCGCTTGTAGAAAGGCACCTTGGCGGTAAGCGTAAGCTCGTGGCGGCTTCTCGAGAATATCTCGGCGAGGGTGGGTGTGCGGTCGCCCTTTGCCACTGGAGCGGCATAGAAGAAGCAGCGAAGCAGGCCACGGCGCGTGCTGTCGAGCGACTCTATCATCGCAAGCTCGTCTATCGTCAGCATACCGCCGTATTTATAGATGTATTCGCAGATGCTTTCAACCTGCCAAGGAGTGAGGAAAGGCAGCTCTTCAAGGTCTTCGCGCGAGGCGGTGTTGATGTTTCTCGGCGTGGCAGCCAGGTCGGACAGCAGGTCGTAGACCTCGTCGATGCTTGTCTGAAGGTCGTCGTCGTCGTCGAGAAGGGTCTGAAAGTACTCTTGCCACTGGTCGGGCTGCTGGGCCACGCTGGCGTTGAGCAATGAGCATAGGGCGAAAGCAAGCAAAACAAACCGCTGTTTCATGGTTAGAGAGATTAGCAGGTGAGTTTTTATTTACATCAACAAAAATACCGTTTTTTGCTTTCCGTTGTTCTTCTTGGTCGTGATTTTTTTTATGATAGGGGAGTTGGAGCATTAAATTGTTGGAATATTAAAATGTTAAAAGGTGGTTGGAGGGTGGTGATTGGCGAGTTGGTGACTAAAATAATTGTGGCTTGTGGGCAGCAAATCGCAAATAATGCGTACATTTGTCGCCTGATAGCGAAGCAGAAAACAATGTATAAGGGTTTCCTCATATTGGCATTAGTCTTGTCGGTGGCTGCCTCGGAGTGCTGTGCTCAGGGTGGCGGCAAGGGCGGCGTAAGCCCTGAAGACCGGCAGGTGGACATGGACAACCCCACCTTTGTGCCTACGGTGAAGATTGGCAAGGTGGAGTTCGAGGGCGACTCCATACAGTATGTGGAAACGAGCAACATCTATGTGTTCCCCCAGCCGGAGTTCAAGAACGCCAAGCAGCGCAACGAATACAACCGTCTGGTCTACAACGTGAAGAAGGTTCTGCCTATGGCAAAGGAGGTGAACCGCCTTATCATCGAGACATACGAGTATCTGGAAACCCTGCCCGACAAGAAGTCGCGACAGGAACACATGAAACGCGTGGAGGCAAGCATAAAGAAGGAATACACTCCACGCATGAAGAAGCTCACCTTTTCGCAGGGAAAGCTGCTGATAAAGCTTATATATCGCGAGTGCAACAGCTCGTCGTATTCTCTGATTCAGGCTTTCCTCGGTCCCGTGAGAGCTGGGTTCTATCAGGCTTTTGCCTGGGTGTTCGGTGCTTCGCTAAAGAAGAAGTATGACCCCAACGGCATCGACCGGCTCACCGAGCGCGTGGTGCTGCAGGTGGAAGCCGGTCAGCTCTGACACACAGCGTTGAGACGGTTAGAAATCTTTTCATTTCTCACCCCCTAAATAACTATCTTATTCCTCGGTGTAGATTACCTGGATAAGAGTCTGTCCCACGGCGCGCAGTGTTTCCTTGTCGATGTGGGCCATGTCGTCGTTGATGGTGTGCCATGTAGGGCCGAACGAGCTTTGCTGACATTCCGGGTAGCAGGCAATGATGTCGGCGGTAGCTATGCCGGCAGTCTTGTTCATCGGCAGATGGTCGTCGGTGACGTAGCCGCCGCGCTCGTCGGGGAAGAAGCTGCCATATCCGGCTGCCCGTGCTGCTGCCCAGAGCTTGTCGACGATGGTCTTGGCATACTCGTCGGAGAAGCCTTCGCGGTAGAAGTGTGCCCCTTGTCCGCCCACCATGTCTAAAAGCACGCCGTAGCGCGCCTCGTAGCCTTCGGGCAGATGGCTCGCCCAGTACTGTGCGCCCAGCGCCCACGTGTCTTCGCTGTCGGCAACATCAGCCCAGTAGGGTGCTCCCCAGTCCTCAGCATCGAAGCAGATGAAGTCGATGCCAATCTGTGGCGAGCCCACCTCACTCCCATTCCCCTCATGTGAGGAAGTTTGTCCTGTCTTCCCACCCTTGGGGAGGGCTTGGGGGTGGGTCGTTCCGAGCAGTCGCGCCACCTCGAGCATTACCGCCACGCCGCTGGCTCCGTCGTTGGCTGCCATCACGGGCTTGCGGTGGTTGGCCGAGTCAGGGTCGTTGTCGGCCCAGGGACGGCTGTCCCAGTGGGCTGCTATGACGATGCGTGTTGTCAGTTCGGGTCTGTAGTGGGCTATGATATTGGTCGCTTTGAGGGTCGTTCCGTCGTAGCCCTTCAGGTCGGCAGACTGTTTCTCCACGGTGCAGCCGTAGCTCTTGAACTTAGCGGCTATCCATTCGGCGCACTTCTCGTGGGCTTCGCTGTTCATTGTTCGCGGTCCGAAGTCGCACTGTGCGGCGCAGAAGGCGTATGCAGAGTCGGCATTGAACTGTGGTCCCACGGCTTTCACTTCCTCGCCGGTGTCGGTTGCAGGCTTTTTCTTGCATCCTGCGACGGCAAATGCCATAGCCACGGCGCACACTGAAAGCAGTATGATGTTGTTTGAATGTTTCATATCAATGAATTGTTTACTCGTTTGTTACTAACCGTTTCACCTCTTATCTCTCACCCATAGATGCTGCCTGAACCTCTCGCATCACCCTGAGCCAGTTGCCGCCCCATATCTTTTCGATGTCTTGCGGCGAATAGCGTCGGCGCAGCAGCTGTATGGTGAAGTTGATAACCTCGCTTGCGCAGGCCATTCCCGGCACTCCGCCGTCGCCGTCGAAGTCGGTGCCTATGCCTACGTGGTCTATTCCCATCACGTTGATGGCGTGTTCCAGATGTGCCACCGCGTCGAGGATGGTGGCCTCGCTGTCGGTTCGCAGGAAGCCGGGATAGAGAGTGGTGTGTGCCACGCCCCCTTTCTGTGCCAGACGGCGCATCTGCTGGTCGGTGAGGTTGCGCGGATGGTCGCACAGCTCACGGCTGTTGCTGTGGCTGCACACGATGGGAGTCGACGATATTTCCAGTGCATCGTAGAACGAACTCTCGGCAGCATGGCTCAGGTCGACCATAATTCCCAGGCTGTTCATGCGGCGGATGACCTGCTCGCCCAGCTTGCTCACGCCGCCGTGGGTGGCGTTGCCTTTGGCCGAATCGCAGATGTCGTTGTCGCCGTTGTGGCATAGCGTGATGTAGGCTATGCCTCGCTGTGCGAAGTGATTGAGGTTGCTGATGTCTCCTTCGAGGGCCAGACCGTTCTCAATGCCCAGCACAATGCTCTTCTTTCCTTCGCGTTTGGCTTGCAGAAGGTCGTCGGGAGTGCGTGCGAGCGACAGGTATGAGCTGTTCTCGGCGGCTATGGCTTCGATCTTCGAGAACACGAAGTCGGCATACTGGCGCGGCGAGATGCGCTTCTCGAGGGCTATGTTGTGCCCGTCCTGCATCACTTTCACACGCTGGCAGAACTCTTCGCCCTCGCGTGGCTGGGGCAGGTAGCACACCATGAAAACCGCATCCTGACGGCCTTCGGTCATCTTGTGCAGGTCTACGAGGATGCGTGGGTCGCGCTGCTCGAAGTGTATGCCCTGATGGAAGAACATCGGTGTGTCGACGTGGGTGTCGATAGTGAGTATCTGCGAGTGCAGAAGCTTGGCACGTGAAAACTCTTCGCTTCGCTCAACAAGCCATCTGAACAGCGGCTGTCCGTCGTCGCCGAGCCACTCCGGGTGCCATTGCACGCCGATGATGCTCTTGTGCTCAGTGCTCTCCACAGCCTCGACTACGCCGTCGGGGGCAGTGGCAGTGATGCGCAGGTGCTCTCCCGGATGGGTGACACACTGGTGGTGGAACGAGTTGACGGCTATGCGCTCGGCACCGTATGCCTGTGCCACCATGCTTCCGCTCTCAAGCCTGACGGTGTGGGTGAGTTCCTGGAAGTCGGCATCCTGCGAATGGCGCAGCGGCTGCACCGTTACCTCGCCGAGGTCCTGTGCCACTTTGCCGCCGAGGGCTATCGTCAGGGTTTGTATGCCGCGGCAAATGGCCAGCGTGGGAACCTGTCTGTTGAAGGCCAGACGGGCCATGAGCAGCTCCGGCAGGTCGCGTGCGGCATTGATGTGACCCAGTTTAGGCGACGGCTCCTCGCCCGTCCAGAGGGGGTTTATGTCGGCTCCGCCGCTGAGAATAAGTCCGTCTATCCTGTCGAGTGTAGAGATGATGACCTCCTTGTCGGCTACGGGCGGAATGAGCAGGGGCGTTCCTCCGGCCTTGACAACCTGCCGGCGGTAGCAGTCGCGCACGGTGTCGTCGATGCCGTTGTGGTTTGTAGTGATGCCAATCACTGGCCTCCGGCTTCCTTCGGGGAATGATGAATAGATGTTGCTGAGGTGTTTTTCAAGGTTGAAGCGATCCATACGATGCGTCTGAAATGATGTGGCGTGGTTGCCGTGAGGTTATTCGTCGATGGTAACAGGTATCTCGCGCTTGATGCTCTGCTCGAGCGAGATGAGCGTCTCGGTGCTTATCACGCCGTGGATGCCTTGCAGTTTGTTGTTCAGAAGGTCCATGAGCTGCTCGTTGTCGCGGGCATAGAGCTTCACGAGCATGGTGTAGGGACCTGTGGTGAAGTGACATTCCACCACCTCGGGGATAGCGGCAACGCGCTCTACAACCTCTTTATACATACTGCCGCGCTCAAGGTTGAGGCCCACGTAGGTGCAGGTGGAGTAGCCGAGGCTCTTGGGGTTCACGTCGAAACCGCTTCCTGTGATCACGCCACCTTCGATAAGGTGCTGCACGCGCTGGTGGATGGCGGCGCGCGAAACGCCACATTCGGTTGCTACGTCCTTGAAAGGGATGCGTGCATTCTTCGAGAGAATGTTCAGAATCTTCTTGTCTAAGTTGTCAATCTTGTCCATTTCGTATTGCTTGTATTGTGGTTCAGTTTGTTAAATAAATGTCTGAAAAGATGTTTTCAGGCTTACAATATGATAGCAAATGTATGGAATTTAGCTTAAACTGACAATAAATAGAATAAAAAAATGCACCCGGAGGTGCATTTTGATGTAAAAAAGGAAGATTGGAAGCTTACTTTCCGCTTATTCCAACGAGTTCGAGGGTGAATATCAGAGCCGAGTAGGGCTTGATGTTTCCAGCCTGACGGCTGCCGTATGCAAGCTCCTGAGGGATGTAGATTTCCCACTTCGAGCCCACTGGCATCAGCTGCAAGGCTTCGGTCCAGCCCTTTATGAGTCCGTTGAGGTGGAACTTGTCGGTCTTCTTGCCCTGATGCTTGTAGGTTGCATCGAACACGTTGCCGTCGAGGGTGCGTCCCTCGTAGATTACTTCCACCTCGTCGGTGGCGGCAGGACGGGGTCCGTTGCCCTCCTTGAGCACCTTGTACTGAAGTCCGTCGGGCAGTGTTGTCACGCCTTCCTTCAGCTTGTTCTCTGCCAGGAAACGCTCGCCTTCGAGCCTTACGGCTTCGCCGGCCTTGCGCTTGGCCTGCTCGCGTGTGTCGTTGAACAGCTTTTCTGCCGACTGCGGTGTGCATACCGTGGTGTCGCCGAGCAGCGAGGCCGTGAAGCCCTCAAACAGAAGGTTGTCGTTGATGGTGTTGCCACCCTCGGCAAGGTCCTTTTTCAGGTTCGGAAGCATATTCTTTTCCATCATGCGCAGCAGCTCCATGCCGGCACAGTAGGCTGCAAAGGCGGTGTCGCCACGGTGGCTGACGGCATCGCGGAAGCCGCGAACCACTTCATCATAGTGCTTCTTGTCTACGCCGAAGCTCTGTTTGAGGTACTGGTCTACGCCGCGGCTCATGGCCATGCCTGTGGCATAGCTCAGAGTGTCGGCGGCGGTACTGATGCTCACTGCGGTCTTGGCAGGCTTCTTGGGCTTCTTGCCCTTGGCCTGTGCGGTGCTAAAAGAAGCACCCGCCACCAGGACGAGTGCTATGATTAACAGCTTTTTCATGTCAGTTTCTGTCTATGAAAAATCGGCTAATGGGTTATTTCTGCTTAGGCTGAGCCTGTGCCTGAGGAGCCTGCGGGGCCATCTGAGGCTGAGGCATATCCTCGGCAGAGAGCAGAGTGACGGTGAAAATCATCGTAGAGAAGGGCTTCAGGTCGGGCGATACCTGGCGTGCGCCATAGCCGGCAGTGTGGGGAATGTAGATCTCCCATGTCGAACCGACGGGCATGTGGGTAAGAGCCTCGGTGAAACCGGGCACTGCGCCGGCCACAGCCATCTTGGCATTGTCGTTCTTGTCGAACACTTTGCCCTCGATGTTCTTGCCTTCGTACTTGATGGTTACAATCGACTTGTCGGTAGGAACCTTGCCGGTGCCTTCCTTGATTACCTTGTACTGCACGCCCTTGCCGAGAGTCTTCACACCCTCTTTCTTGGCGTTGGCAGCCATCCAGGCTTCGTTCTTCTTCTTCTCGGCACCGAACTTCTTTTCAGCCTGCTCGGTCTGTATTGCCATGAGCTTGGCTTCGCCTATGCTGCGGGCCTGCTCAATGGTCATCTTGGCATCCTTGCCAGTGGCTCCGGCTATGAAACCGGCAATGAGGTTGCGTGTTGAGAGGCTCTTGGTAGAGTCGCCCTGGAACACCTCACGGCTGTAACCCTTCTGCATCATGGCCAGCTGCTGGCCTACGGCGATACCTGTGTTGTAGGCGGCTTTCTTCTTGTCGTCCGACGACTGGGCTGCTGCGCTGACACCCTTCACGAAGTCGTCGATGTAGGCGGTGTCTATTTCCATCTGCTGGAGGAACTGCTTTATGCCCTGCGAGCGCTCCAGTCCGAAGGCATAGCTCAGAGTGTCGATGTCGTTTTTCATCTCTGCCTGTGGGGCAGCTTTGTCACAGCTGGCTACGAAGGCTGCTGCGATAGCCATTGCGGCTACAAAAGAAATCTTCTTCATTGTTGGTATTGTTTGTTGTTGTTGTTTTCTTTTTTTAATTCTGAATCCTTGGATAGCGCCGCTGGGCCTACACCACCTCGATAAGCTCTACGTCGAAGATGAGTGCTGCGAAGGGAGGGATGCTTGCGCCTGCTCCGCGCTCGCCATAGCCCAGCTGGTAGGGGATGAAGAAGCGGTACTTGGCACCTTCCTGCATGAGCTGCAGACCCTCGGTCCAGCCTGCTATCACCTGGTTGAGGCCGAAAACGGCTGGCTCGCCGCGCTGAAGGCTGCTGTCGAAGAGCTGTCCGTTGACGAGCATACCCTCGTAGTGGCACTTCACCTTGTCGGTGGCCTTGGGCTGTTTGCCGTTGCCTTCCTTGATGACCATGTACTGCAAGCCGCTCGCTGTGGTCTTCACGCCCTCTTTCTTGGCGTTCTCCTTCAGATAGGCCTCGCCCTCCTCGCGGGCTGCCTGGCCCTGCTTGGCGGCGTTGGTGATGGCATCGCGGATGCCCTGAAGCATATCGTCGAGCACAAGCGAGCCTGCTCCCATCTGAGAGAGCTGCTGTCCGATGTTCAGACCGAAATTGTAACTTTCCTTGTTCATTGTGTTATGATGATTTTGTTTGTATGCTATCAGCCGTGCGGCGGCACGGAAGGCCGCCTTGCTTGAGCCTTGCAAAGGTAGTCATTTTCCGATATTAGCAGTAGGATTATGCTCTTTTGATGATTTTTTTTATTAAAAATATCCTTTTTTAACGAGCTGTGGAAGCATCTGCTTCGCAAATTCCCATATCACGATGCCTGCCGTGACGCTGACGTTCATGCTGTGTTTGGTGCCATACTGGGGTATTTCCAGACACTCGTCGCACAGGTCGACAACCTCCTGGGCCACGCCTTTGACCTCGTTGCCCAGCACCAGAGCATACTTGCCGGTGTCCTCGTCGGGCAGCTCTATGGGGGCTTTCACGCTGCCCTCGGCCTGTTCCACGGCCACAACCGTGTAGCCGCGGCTCTTGAGTTGCTCCACGGCTTCGATGGCAGAAGCATGATAGCTCCATGCCACACTGTCCTCGGCACCGAGAGCCGTCTTGTGGATCTCGTTGTGGGGAGGCGTGGCAGTGATGCCGCAAAGGCAGATGGCTTCGAGGCGGAAGGCGTCGCACGTTCGGAAGATGGAGCCTACGTTGTAGAGCGAACGGACGTTGTCGAGCACCACCACCAGCGGAAGCTTGCGGCTGTTGCGGTACTGCTCGATGCTCAGACGGTGCATCTCTATGGTGCGGAGTTTCCTTTTCTCAGACATAATGGCATGGTTTCAATAGGGTGTATAGGGCTTATAGGGCTTATGGGGCTTATAGGACTTATAGGGCTTATAGGTCTTATGAGAAAGCTTTCAGCCTCCCCTCCCTTGGGGAGGGGTTGGGGGTGGGGCCTTAGCCGACGCTGCTGTACGCCACGGCGTAGGCCCTTATCTGCTTTATCATTGCCAGCAGTCCGTTGGAGCGGGTGGGCGAGAGGTGGTCGCGCAGACCTATGCGGTCAATGAAGTAGAGCTCGCTGCCGAGTATGTCGGCAGGTGTCTGGTTGTTGAGCACTCGTATGAGCAGCGCGATGATGCCCTTGACAATGAGCGCATCGCTGTCGGCAGAGAGCTGCAGGCGACCGTCCACGTAGTCGCACTGCACCCACACGCGGCTCTGGCAGCCTTCGATGATGTTTTCGGGAGTCTTGTAGCGTTCTTCAAGCGGTTCGAGGTCGTTGCCGAGGTCGATGAGCATCTGGTATTTGTCCATCCAGTCGTCGAGTCCGTCGAACTCTTCTATCACTTCGTCTTGTAGTTCTTTTATTGTTTGCATGATACTTTTAGTTTGTTGTTACATGAGTGAAGGGTAGCCGGCAGGCAGCAGAAGGATTGCAGTCGAGAGGTAATATGACTCATATTGGTCAGTAATATGACTCATATTACTTTTCTTCTACAGCCTGCTGTGCCACAGAGATAAGCTTGAACAGCTTGTCGCCCGGGCGCACCTTCTCCGGGACGGGTATTGAAACGTGCTGCCGCTGGTGGGCGGTGCTGACGGGTTGCAGCTCGTAGCGTATCTCGTCGGCATCGAGCCAAAGGGCACCTGTGGTGGGACCGGTGATCAGCAGGCGGTCGCCTACGGAGAACTCAGAAGCCTCTACCGATACCTCGGCAACGCTCAGGCGTGAGTAGAACTTCACCACCTTGCCCACGAGCTGCTTCTTCTCGGTGGCATTGCTGCCATAGTTGCTGTTCCATTCGCCTAACCGCTGCCCCTGATAGTAGCCGTCCCAGAAGCCGCGGTTGAACACCGTGGCGAGGCGCGCGTCCCACTGGTCTTTCTGTTCTTCGGTGAAGAGAGGGGCGAGGGGGGATTGGGGAGTAGCGTTTGGTGTGGTTGCTGATGGTTGCTGATGGCTGTTGATGACGGCGCGGATGGCTTCTTTGTAGACACTTACCACCGTGTAGACGTATTCCGGGCCACGGGCTCGACCCTCGATCTTGAACACTCGCACGCCCGACTCCATCATGCGGTCGATGAAGCGCACGGTCTTCAGGTCCTTGGGGCTCATAAGGTATTTGTTGTCTACCTCTATCTGGTTGCCTGTCTCAGCATCGGTGAGCAGATAGGAGCGTCGGCATATCTGTATGCACTCGCCGCGGTTGGCCGAGCGGTTGGCATCGGCAAGGCTCATGTAGCACTTGCCGCTGACGGCCATACACAGCGCGCCGTGGCAGAACATCTCTATCCTTACGGGCTTGCCGCCGGGTCCGCAGATGGCTTGCTCGGCTATCTGGCGGTGGATGTGGGCCACTTGGTCGAGGTTGAGCTCGCGTGCGAGCACCACCACATCGGCGAAATGGGAGTAGAAACGCAGCGCTTCGACGTTGGAGATGTTGAGCTGCGTGGACAGGTGAACCTCCATTCCAACCTCGCGGCAGTAGGTCATAACGGCCACGTCGCTGGCTATCACCGCCGTGATATGGGCTTCGAGGGCGGCATCGATGATGGTTCGCATCATGCTGATGTCGTCGTCGTAGATGATGGTGTTGACGGTGAGATAGGTCTTGATGCCGTGGGCGTGGCACGTGGAGGCTATGAAGTGGAGGTCGTCGATGGTGAAGTGGTTGGCTGAGTGGGAGCGCATGTTGAGCTGTCCGATGCCGAAGTAGACGGAGTCGGCACCGGCCTTGATGGCTGCCGACAGCGATTCGCGCGACCCTACGGGCGCCATGACCTCGTAGTCGTTGATATTGAGATTCATGGGTGCAAAAGTACGGATAAACTTCCGCATGGCAAAAGAAGAAGCGGAAGAAATGAAGTTTAGCCCACGGGCTCAGCTTTCAGCGGCGAGGGGCAGGGGACAAGGGACCGGAGGATTGGCTTAGAGGGTGCTTCTGTGGAGTGGTGGAAAAGCGAGGGGGTGGGAAGTGAGGGAATGGCAGCCCCCTGCTCCGTGGCAGGATGGCCCTATCCTCTCGCTTCTCACCCCCTCAGTTCTCGTCTGAAGTGAAGCAATGCTTCCGCAACGGGTTATTCCCAGACGTTGTGCCGGGCAGGTATGTTGTCGTCTGCAGGCAGCTGTCCGAGGTTGGTCTGGCGCGCATCGAGCTCGCGGCCATCGTCGACAACGGGCGTGTCGCTGGTTGGCTGGCTGAGCGTGAGCAGGTGCTCGGCGGCTGAGTGGCAGTGGCTTATCTGTGGTTTAGCGTAATTCTTCATGTTGTTGTGAGGTTTATCGTGAACATTATTTCAGGATTATCTTCTTGCCGTTGAGTATGTAGATGCCCTTTTGCAGGCGACCGTTGGGCTGCACGCGGCGGCCCTGCAGGTCGTAGACGGCAGCAGACTCTACGGTAGCGGCCTTGATGTTGCTGAGCTGTGTGGTTATTCCGCCGAACAGGATGTCCACCGGACGGGCCGACGCAGAAGCAGTGGTGCTGAAGTAGGCGCGGTAGGGGCGCATGGTGGCTCCGTTGGTTGTGCCCACTTGCACAAAGTTGTTCTGGCTGTAGCCGTAGTAGGTGGTTGTGCTGTTCGATACGAGCTTCTCGGTGTCGGTGGTGCCGGTGAAAGCGAAGTTGCCTGCCGTCACGGTGACGGGTGTGCCGTTCTGGATAGCCTTGTCCTTGAACTGCAGGAACGCCTTGCCGCCCTTGTCGGCCACGAAGAGGTAAGGTCTGAGGGCTGTCATGGTGGTGGCTTCGCTGAAGATGAGGTAGCCGTTCTGCTCGTCGGTGAGCTCGTAGAGCTTGCCGTCGAGGGCTTCAACCTCTGTGGCGTTGAGGCTGAACGGTGCGCACACGGTGGCAATGGTGTTCTTGGCGAAGCTGCGGCTCAGCAGGTCGCTCTGCTTGGTGACTACTCCCTTGAGGCCGTCGATGACATAGTAGCCGCCGTTGACGAAGGTGAGGTCCTTGGTCTGGCCGTCGCCGGCAGAGGAGCCGCTGCTCTGGCCCTTGTTGAAGATGATGTTTCCGGGCTGCGTTGTGGAGGTGCTCACCCACTTGTAGATGTCGTTGCCGTCGATGGTCTGGCCCACCTTGGTGACGTTGGCATTGCTGCCGGGCCAGTCGCCCTCGGTCTTCGAGTTGTAGGTGTAGGCATAGCACTGGCCCCAGTCGTCGCTGTCCTCGAAGTAGGCGTACACTTTGTCTCGCTCGTAGCGCACTCCGGCAGGCGTGTCGAAGTAGAGGTTGGCGATGTAGTCGTCGGTTACGTTCTCGTAGCCGGTGCTGCCGTTGTAGTTGAAGAACTGCGTGCGGGTGATGCCCTCGATGTTGGCAGTCTGCGAAGAGGATGTGTGGAAGATGATGTTCACTTCGTCAACGTCGTCGGCGAAGGTGTGGTAGTACCACTTCTTGCCGCCGATGGTGGTGGTCTGGGTCATCTTCTGGTTGTCGCCCCACTCGCCGTTGAGGTCGCCGGTGCCGTTCCAGGCATGGAGCATGGGCTGCGTGCTGCTGGCTACGTAGATGGTGATGGGCTCGCTGACGGTCTGCTCCTCTTCTTCGTCGTCATAGAGGTGCTCTATGTAGCGCGTGGTGAGGTCCTTGGCGTAGTTCGACGTGAGCTCGTAGAACACGTCTGAGCTGATGCCCGACACGTCGCCCGACTTGGTTTCCTCGCTGCCCTGCGAGAGCACCATGTTGAACGAGTAGTCGTCCGACGGCTTGCTGACGGTGTAGGTGTACCACTTCGTGCCGCCGATGACGGTTGTCTGCGAGAGCTTCTGGCCGGGCCATGTGGTGAGGTCGCCGTTGCCGTCCCATGCGTGGACGTAAAGCGGGCTCTTGCTGGCCTTGACGTAGACGGTTATAGTGGTGGCCTTCTCCTGGGTGATGATGTATTTGTATGACTGAATGTTGCGCACGACACCGTCTTGCAGCACACCTACGGAGAGGTGGGTGCTTTCGGTGAAGGTGAGGTCTTGTCCGTCGAGGCTCGTTATCTGCTGGCTCGAGGCTGTGGGCGACGTGCCGTCGGTGGTGTAGACGAGGGTGGTGCCGCTGAGCGAGGGCTTCACGTTCACCGTCACGCTCTGGTAGAAGGAGCCTGTGCCCTTGCTGACCACGGGATAGCCGAAGCTCAGTCCGGGTTTGTTGTCCTTGCTGAGGTCGAGCTCGTAGGTGCAGTAGAATTTATAGCAGTCGCCGGAAGCCACTTCCTTGTAGCCGTAGGGGCATCCCTCGTTCACGGCATCGCCAAACTGCACGTAGACACTGCCCTTTGAGCCTTGGGTGACGAGGATGTAGCCGTTGTTGAAGCGTTCCTGACGGGTGATGGTGCTCTGGTTGGTCACTCCGGCGGCGCGGCGGGCCAGAATCATGTTGCCGATGTTGGTTGGGTCGGCATCGTAGTGGGGCAGCCAGATGCAGGGAGTGCCCGGCATGGCGAGGATGAAGGCGTTGGCTGCCGACCAGTTGTTCCAAAGGCGCTGGTAGTCTTCGCGTCCGGTGTCGTGGTTGTCGACGAAGGTCACGGCATAACGCTGCCAGTTGGGGTCGCCGGCAACGCCCTTGTCGCTCAAGGCATCCCAGTTGTAGTCGTCGAACACCGACTTGATGGTGTTCTTCAGCGGGAAGTCGAAGGCTGCCGACTGTATCTGTCCGTTAGCGGTGGGGTGGAGGGCGGTCTCGCCAATCCAGTTGACGATGCTGGAGTAGCCGTCCCAGTACTCGCCTACGGAGAAAGCAGGGTGGGTGGCGGCGTTATACATTCCCGTGTAGTAGGGCTTGTAGCCTTTCACCATGTCGAGGCGGAAGCCTATGTAGCCCAGTTCGTTGAGAAGGAAGTCCTGATAGGTGATGCAGTTCTGCTGCACTCCGGGGTTCACGTGGTCCAGGTCGCGGTAGCCGCTGAAGTCGTCGCCCTCGTCGTAGTGGCCCGTTCCGTCGTCGGTGTAGCCGGAGGTGCCGCTGGTATAGAGTTCGTCGTTGAGCGTGACGCCCCACATCTTGGTCTTGTCGGTGCTCCAGTTGATGTTGTAAGTCTTGCCGGTGGTGGGATTGGTGTAGCTCTCAACGGGGAAGTCGGCCCAGTCTTGGACTCCTTTCTTGTGGTTGATTACCACGTCTTCGATGATGCCGGTGCCTTTCTCGCGGTAGGTCTTGATCATGTTTACGAGTTCGGTCTGCGTTCCCCATATCGAGTTGTGCTTCAGCCAGAAGCAGGGGTCATAGCCCATAGACTTCATTCCTTCGCCGTGGTTCCACTCGTCGGGCTTCACCTGTCCCGAGTTGGGCACCCATATCAGGTCGAAGTATTTCGACAGCTCGTCGGCGCGGTTGGTAAGGTTGGTCCACTTGGTGTCGTCGTAGCTGTCCCAGTAGAACGCCTGCAGCATTACGCCACCGTAGTAGGACGGCCATCCCTGTGCCATCGACAGCAAGGGAAGGCACAGCAGCAATAGTTGTAATAATGTTTTCTTCATTTACTTATGAATGTTAATAATAGGTTGTCGTATATTAAGTCTATATTAGTGTCAACTTATGATAGCTGCCGGCTGCTGCCAGCCTGCCCGTCCTCCCTTCTCTCTCGCTTGGGCTAATGCACCAGATGGTCCATCTCGTCGAGGTTGTCGTCTTCAAGGGCTTTGTAGTTCTTCACGCGGAAGATGAACTCAAAGTCGCCGAAGATGGAACTGAAGTATGCGCCTCCTCCTCCGCCCGACAATGAGGGGCTGCTTTCTTCTTCGTCGGTGAACAGACCGAAGAAAGTATTGTAGAAACCGCCCTTGCTCTCAGAGCTTTCGTATTGGTTTGAGCTGTACCCCGAAGAGTCTCCGTAGTAGTTGGCGCCCACTACCGCGAGCATGAACAAGCCCAACACGACAAGCAGTCGCGTCAATGCAGTTACGTCTCGGTCTTTATTCAAAATCATGATAGCAGTTTTATGGTTTTGTTTGTTCGGTTAGTGAAAACAGAAAAGGACTCTGTGCCTTCCCCGCAGTGTGGCGGAAAGGTCGCAGAGTCCTTTGTTGTGAGTGGGTTATCGGTCCCAGACGCTGTTGTAGGCACCGTCCATGTGGCCACCAACTATGGTGTGGGGGCGTGCTCCGAGCGAGCCGCTGCCGCCTGTGTTGTGGTTAGGGTCCTGGTCTACGGCTGTTGAACCGTGTACTCCCATGTCCTCCATCAGGCCGCGAGCCTTCAGGTCTATTACTTCCATATATGGTTTGATATACTTCTTCATGTCTTGTTTCCTCCAGATTATTTGATTATTACCTTCTTACCGTTGTGGATATAGATGCCTGCTGCGGGCTTGCCGGCATAGCGAACGCCCTGCAGTGAGTAGTAGGGAGCGTTGTCGTCGGCTGTGGCTGCGGTCTCAACAGCATCGATGGCCGTTGTGGTGTCGTCGTCAAAGAAGATTGCGAAGCCCTGGGCATCGGTGGTAACGTTGTAGCGCGAGTACAGATAAGCCGAGTTGGCTGGCAGGTTGCTTCCCGTAGGCTTGAAGAAGCCCAGAGTGACCTTTCCGCTCGGTGTGGTTTTGAGTGCGCGGTAGCCGAAGATATAGTTGTAGCCGTTATCACCTGTGCTGCTGATGGTGCCCTTGATGAGGTGTGGAACCAGGTCGTTCCTTTGGTTTACCACTATGGTTTCCCACGGATTGGTAGCCGTAGTGAAGTCAATCTCCTGTGCGGCACTGGTTGCGCCTGGCATATTGGTTGCCAGCAGCACGCCCGTGTTGGCAGGAATGAGGTCGCCCGTAAGCTCGGTGATGGTTACTTTCTTGCCCTCGGTACCTTCCTTAACAGCTGCGGTGTACATGGTAACGCCTTCGGGCTTGTTCATGGTGTGTGCGCAGCTAAACGCCTTGAAGTGGGTATAGCTTGTGAGGTTCTCGTTGTTGCCGTTTACGGGTGCGTGGAAGGTGAACTTGGGTTCTATCACATAGTATGTGCGCGTCACGTCGCTGGTAGTGGCGGTACCGTTGTTCTCAGCATAGGCGAAGAACTTGATGGTGTAGGTGCCGCTTTCGAGCCTGAAGGTGATGTCGTTGCGGTTCATGGCCTCAGTGTGGTTGGCCGTTTCCTCTGAGTAGAAGGCCACTTTGTTTACATACTGAGTCTCAGGTTCGCCGTCGAGGTTCACGGCAGCGGTCTCCGAGTCGGGTGCTCCCGGCTTGTAGCCGTTCTCGCCGAAGCTGCTGCTCATCTTCTTGTCGTTGGCAAAGCGGAAGTATCCGCCATTCTTCATGGTAACGTTGGCAGACCAGTAGCCCAGGTTGGCATTGTATTCGAGTACCTGAGCCTTTCCACCGCTCCACTCGCTGGCTGTTTCGCCCGACTGCACGGCGTCGCCAATGATGTAGAGGTCGTGAACGTAGTCGATGCGGTAGGTAGCGGTGGTTATGTTCATAGAGAAGATGAACGACTCTACGTCGTCAGCGATAGGCGGGTTGAGCGACGAATAGTCGTACTTCCAGTCGCCGCTACCCGGAATAGCCAGACCGCCGTGGGGTGCAACGCCGTCAAGGGTTCCGCCATAGTACACCTTATCTATCTTAATGATGTTAGGGTCTATTTGTGGGCGGATGATGTGTTCCCAGTCCCAATCAGAGAGATATCCTTTGTTAATGCCATATTGGAGAAGCCAGTCAGGACAAACACCCATATAGACGTTCTTCCAACCGTTGGCAGGGCGCTTCACGGTGGCGGTATATACCGTGGAGTCGTTATATTCGTGGCGTTCCATCAATATTCTTTCTGTATTAGTTGTGGGCGACCAGTCGTCGCCTGCAACAGCACTGTTAAGGTTGCCAATGAGATAGTACTTTTCTTTGTCTGAAAAACTATTATTGATATTCATGGTTAGCGGACGGTCGCCGTCGGTGTCGAGGAAAAGGGTGAACGACTTGCCCCATGTGGTGCTCATCTGGAACGTGTTGCTGCCACTGGCACTGGTCTTAGAGTCATTATAAGTTTCGTATGTTACATGATTGTTCGCCGTAGGGTCGGTGTCATCGCAGTATTTATAACTTGAAGAGGCCTTGCCCAGCTGATAGCCGCTGTTGTATGGTCGGCAAACAGGATTGCCCTCCTTGTCAGCAATGTAATAGTTGATGGTTGTGGGAACATTTGTCTTTCCTAAGCTATTGTAGATCTTCTGAATATCGTCGTATTTGAAGTTCAGCGTCCAATGCCTGCGCAACGTTGTTCCGTGAGAATAGGTGCCTCCACCTCCTTTTGTGCGGTTGCGTGAGGGAGAGAACATCAGATATTCGTTTGTAATCTTTTCATTACCATCCTGGATTACCAGATAGTAGGCATTGTCGCCGCCGCCACCGCCGCTTGTGCTTCCAGAGATGCTGATAGTCCATTGCTCGCTGGCAAATGATACTCTAACGCTATATGATGTGTATGTAGCGTTGTGTACAAATTTCATATTGCCACTGTTAGCCTTGGCAATAGTTTGTGACTGAGTGGCGCTTGATGAAAAATTGAAGGTTACAGAACTTGCGTAGAATTCGGTACCGTTCTCACATCTTAGTCCAAATTCATAAGTGCTGCCGCCCGTCATTTTGGTTCCATCAATGGTAAACGACCAGTTGTTGTTGCTTCCACTGCCAGCAATGTCAGCCCAAGAGCCATAAAAGTTTCCATGAAGCTTCACGTCTGTCCATGCCGAAGCGTCTAAGCAATAGGTTAGCATTGTCGCAAGGGCAATGAAAGAAGTTAATAGTCTTCTCGTTGTAGTGATTTTTATTAGTTGATTTATAGCATTTGTCAGGTTTAAATATTCTCATGGCGAGTGGCCGAAAACCACTCCGAGATAGGTTTACAGAATGTTGAAGAACTCAAAATAAACATATATATGCGCTGCAAATGTATGCCTTTTTTGTTTTTTTTAAGAACTTTTGCAGATTTACAATAATCGTTTTCTGCGCAAAGGATTGCGCAAACGGCGTTCTTCTACATCTTCCACAGTATGTCCCACACAGCCACGATGTGGCATACCGAGCCTGCGAGTACGAAGAAGTGGAACACGGAGTGCATATATCGGCGCTTGTTGAACGAGTAGAAGAGGGCTCCCGTGATGTAGCACACCCCTTCGGCCACTATCCAAGCCACAGCTGCTGGCGACACGCTGTCGATGAGCGGCTTGAAAGCCACGAGCACGCTCATTCCCATTCCCACGAAGCAGAGTGTCTCGAGGTTGCTGTGGTCCTTCAGACGGACAAACGACATCACCGTGCCCACTATGGCGCAGAGCCACACGAAGGCGAAGAGCGTCCATCCCCAGTAGCCTTGCTCGCGCAGTGCCACGAGCGTGATGGGCGAGTAGGAGCCTGCAATGTGCCAGTAGATGGCAGCGTGGTCCCACTTGCGCAGCCTTTCCTTCCATTTCGACCATGCCGACAGTGCGTGATACCACGTCGATGCCACGTAGGACATCAGCATCCCGAACAGGTAGAGCGACACTCCGAAGGTGGCCCAGGGGTTCTCCTTGCCCACGCACCATATAATAAATAAGGTGCCCACGACCGCAGCCATTGCTATGCCGCCAGCGTGCGACCACGAGTTCCACAGCTCCTCCTTGTGGTTGAAGTGTATTTTCATGGTCTGTAGGCGGCTATTTCGGCTATCAGTCCCTCAACGTCGTTCTGGTAACGCTTGGGATAAGCAATCTGTATGGTTATGAAAGTGTCGCCTCGGAGCACGCACTTCTCATAGTATATCTCGCCCGACTGCATGGTTCCTGATGCGATGTAGTAGTTCGGCTTGACCACTTTGTACGTGGGATGGAAGGCTTGCTGTCGGCACGCCTCGGCTGTAGTCCAGTTCATGGCGTTGTGGCTGGCATACATCGAGAGCACCACCTCCTCGCACTGCACCACCTGTCCGTCGCCGTTCTGCGAGCGGCTGACGGTGCGGAAGCAGCTGGGGTAGCTGTACGAGTAGCCGAAGCGTTCGTTGTGATAGCGTTTGCCGTGGGCGTGAGCCATCTGCTGGCGGAAGTCCACCACGTCGTGGGGCGTGCCGGCATAGCGCTTGTAGGGGTCGGGCTCGTCCATTGCTCCGTCGCCTCTGCCCGGTTGCTCCTCGTCAAGGCCCTGGCCCACGTCGTCAAGGTCCTGGTCGTCCATGCCCTTGGCCGAAGGCTCGTCGTTGTCGAAGTCAGGCTGACGCATCGTTGCTGTGGAGTCGCCTGCCGTGGCCGTCATCGAGCCGCTGATGATGGCCGTGGTAGTGTCTTTTTGTGGTTTGTTGTCGTCGCCGTGGTGGCCGAACACCCATTTTATTACCTGGAAACAGCTCGTCAGCGTGAGCGTGAGGGCGATGGCTAAGGCAGCGTTAAGTAAGTGTTTCATTCTACAAGTATGAAGTTAAGTTGTCGTTTCTCCACGTTGGCACGCGCCACCTTGATGGTCACTTCGTCGCCCAGCTGGTAGCGGTGGTGGCGTCGCCGTCCCACGAGACAGTAGTTCTTCTCGTCGAACTCATAGTAGTCGCGTCCGAGGTCGTGTATCGAGACGAGTCCTTCGCAGTGGTTTTCGTCAATCTCGCAGTAGAGGCCGAACGACTGTATGCCGCTGATGTGTGCCTTGAACACCTCGCCCAGCTTGTCGGCCATGAACTCCACCATCTTGTATTTCACGCTGTCGCGCTCGGCATTGGCTGCTATCTGCTCCATGTCCGAGCAGTGCTCGCACAGCTCCTCGTACTTTTCGCGGTTGGCCGACTTGGCTCCCTGCTGGTAACGGGTGAGCAGCCGGTGTACCATAGTGTCGGGATAGCGGCGTATGGGCGACGTGAAGTGCGTGTAGTAGTCGAACGCCAGTCCGAAGTGGCCTATGTTGTGGGTGGAGTACTTGGCTTTCATCATAGCCCTGAGTGCCACCATCTGTATGAGCTTCTGCTCCTTGTGTCCCTCGCTCTCGGCCATCAGCTTGTTCAGGCTGCGCGATGTAGCGCCCTTGGTGCTTGCCGAGCTCAGCCGGTAGCCGAACTTGGCCACGAACTCGCGCAGCGTTTCGAGCTTCTGCGGGTCGGGATTGTCGTGTATTCGGTAGGGCAGAGTCTTTGCCGATGGCTGCTCCTTGCCCTTTGCCCCCTGCTTCTTGCCTTTCTGAGTCTTCACTTTTCCAACGCTCTCAGCCACCGTGCGGTTGGCAAGGAGCATGAATTCCTCAATCAGCTGCGTGGCATCGGTGGAGTGCTTGAAGTAGCAGCGCAGCGGCTTTCCCTTCTCGTCGATGTCGAACTTCATCTCTTCCGAGTCGAAGTTGACGGCTCCCTGTGCGAACCTCTGCTCCCTGAGCTTCTTTGCCAGCAGGTCGAGAGCCGGTATGTAGAGCTGTCCCCACTCGTCGGCGGTGCGCTCGCTGCCGTCCTGCTGTGCCTGTTCTATGGCGGGTATCATCTGTTCCACGGTGCGCTTGTCAGCCGGAGTGGGATATGATACTATCATGTTCTGCGCCTCCTCGTAGGCATAGCGGCGGTTGCTGCGTATGACGGTGTGAACTATTCGGAAGCTCTTCACCTGTGCGTCGTTGTCCATGAGGAACACCACGCTGTAGCAGAGCTTCTCCTCGTCGGGCCTGAGCGAGCACACGAAGTTGCAAAGGTGCTCGGGCAGCATGGGTATGGTGCGGTCAACGAGGTACACCGATGTGGCCCTCTGGCGTGCTTCCTTGTCGATGGGCGACCCCTCGGTGACGTAGTGGCTCACGTCGGCAATGTGTACTCCCACCTCCCACAGGCCGTCCTTGCGCCTCATGGAGAGTGCGTCGTCGAAGTCCTTGGCATCCTGCGGGTCGATGGTGCAGGTCCATACGGGGCGGAAGTCGTCGCGCTCGGCATAGTCCTCGGCTGTTATCTCGCCCGTAATCTTGTCGGCCTCGCGCTCCAGGGCCTCCGGGTAACGGTAGGGCAGGCCGTACTGTGCGAGTATGGCGTGCATCTCGACGTTGTTCTCTCCCGATGGTCCGAGCACGTCGATGACCTCGCCCACGATGTTCTTCGACTCACGCGAGGGCCACTGCGTCACCTTCACCACAGCCTTGTCGCCCGTGGTTCCGCCCTTGAGCTTGCGCTTGGGTATGATGATGTCGTTCACGTAGATATTGTTGTCGGTGACGAGGAAAGCCATGTCTTCCTCCACCACAATCCTTCCTACGAATGTGTCGCGTGCGTGCGAGATGATTTCCGTCACCATGGCTTCCCTGATATGGAAGCGGCGGCGTGCCAGCATCGTCACCCTCACGCGGTCGCCGTTGAGCGCGAACATCGAGTTGCGCTCCGAAACGAAGATGGGTTTCTCGTTGCCGTCGGGCAGAAACGAGTTCTTGCCGTTGGGCTTGCGTATGAAGGTGCCTTCGAGTATCTGTCCCTTGTTGTTGAGTCGGTAGCTGTTGTCGCTCACCTTGGTGAGCACGTCGTCCCACGCCATCTCCTCCATCAGGTCTATGGCCAGCATCTTCAGTGGGTGAGTGTTGAGTTTGAGTGCCTTGAAAATCTGCTTGAAGCTGAACACTTCGTTAGGACTCGACTTGAAAAAGTCTATCAGCAGCTCTGCCACCTGGCGCTTGTTGAGCCGCTTTCCGCCTTTCTTTTCCTTTGCCATGATGCAATACTTTTGTGATAATGCTACAAAGTAAACGCTTTTTTCGTACATTTGCAAGCGAAAATAAGAAAAGATGACCTCTCAAACGCCATCTCACACTATGCAAAAGATACTTATCACGGGTGCCAGCGGCTTCATAGGCAGCTTTATCGTTGAGGAAGCGCTGCGCCGTGGAATGGAAACATGGGCGGCTGTTCGCCCGAGCAGCTCGCGCCGATACCTTCAGGACGAGCGCATACACTTCATTGAGCTCAACCTGAGTTCGCCCGAGGAGCTGCGCCGGCAGCTTTCCGGCCACCAGTTCCAGTATGTTGTCCATGCTGCCGGGGCAACGAAATGCCTTCACAAACAGGATTTCTTCCGCGTGAACACCGACGGAACGCGCAATCTCGTCAATGCTCTGCTCAGCCTGCAGATGCCGGTAGAGCGCTTTGTCTACCTCAGCAGCCTCAGTGTTTTCGGAGCTGTCAGGGAGCAGCAGCCCTACGAGGAGATACGCGCCACCGACCAGCCGCAGCCCAACACGGCCTACGGCCAGAGCAAGCTGCGTGCCGAGGAGTTTCTCGATGGCGTGAGCCGCGAGCATCCCGAGTTCCATTGCGTCACGCTTAGGCCCACCGGCGTCTACGGCCCGCGCGAGAAAGACTATTTCCTCATGGCGCGAAGCATACGCTCCCACGTTGATTTCTCGGTGGGATATAAGCGCCAGGACATCACCTTCATATATGTACTCGACCTCGTGAAAGCCATTTTCCTGGCCATCGAGCGTGCGCCCAAGGGTGCCAAATACTTCCTGAGCGACGGCAAGGTCTACCAGAGCAGCACCTTCAGCCGCCTTATCCACAAGGAGCTGGGCAGCCCCTGGTGGGTGCGCATCAAGGCTCCCGTGTGGGTGCTGAGGGTTATCACCTTCTTCGGAGAGTACATAGGCCGCATCACGGGCAAGCTCTCGGCACTGAACAACGACAAGTACAACATCCTGCGCCAGCGCAACTGGCGGTGCGACATCAGTCCGGCCATCGAGCAGCTGGGCTACTCGCCCGACTACGACCTTGAGCGCGGCACCCACGAGACGATAGCCTGGTATCTCAAGGAGGGCTGGCTGTAGGCCGGCAGACGGCAAGCGACAGCCGGCAGCTGGCAAACATCATGGTGGCTGCGCCCCAAGCGCAGCCCAAAGAACAGAAAAACATCAACAGAACAATGAGAAAACAGAACAAAGGCAAATCCGGCAAGGGCATAGGATGGCTCTTCCGCCTCGATAAGAACCCCCACAAGGGCCTGCTGTCAGTGGAATGGGTGGCCATGGGCTATCTGCTGCTGACCACCGTGCTGGTGCTGCTGCTATACACAAAGATGGAGAACCCCACCGCTCTGCTTATGGGGCGCGCCCGCGTGGTGGCCATGACCGCCGCGCTGTGGCTTGTCTACAGGCTGGTGCCGTGCCCCCTGACGCGCTTCGCACGCATAGGGGCGCAGATACTGCTGCTGGCCTGGTGGTATCCGGATACCTACGAGCTGAACCGCACTTTCCAGAACCTGGACCACATCTTTGCCCAGATCGAGCAGTCGTGGTTCGGTTGCCAGCCGGCACTGCTGTTCTGCCAGAAGGTGACATCGCCCATTGTCAGTGAGCTTTTCGACTTCGGCTATGGTGCCTACTACCCCATGATAGCCTTGGTGATGCTCTACTACTTCTTCTGGCGGTACCACGAGTTCGAGCGCGCCACGTTTATCCTCCTGGCATCGTTCTTCCTCTTCTACGTGATATTCGTCTTTGTGCCTGTCGTCGGACCTACGTTCTACTACAAGGCGGTGGGTCTGAAGAAGATAGCCGCAGCCGTCTTCCCACCCATGCACGACTACTTCAACTACCATCAGGACTGTCTGCCCTCGCCGGGCTACGTCGACGGCGTGTGCTACCAGTTCGTCGAGGGAGCCAAGGAAGCCGGCGAGCGCCCCACGGCAGCCTTTCCCAGCTCGCACGTGGGAGTGTCTACGGTGCTGATGTGGCTGCTCTGGCACGCGCGTAACCGCGGGTTGCTGTTCGCGCTGCTGCCTGTCTATGTGCTGCTGTGCTGTGCCACGGTCTACATTCAGGCCCATTACCTCATCGATGCCATCTTCGGCTTCATCTCCGGAACGCTCTTCTTCTTTGTTTTCCTGCGGCTGTCGAGGAACTTCAAGTAAGGCTTATGGGGCTTATGGGGCTTATAGGCTTATGGGGCTTATGGGGCTTATAGGGCTTATGGGGCTTATTGGGCTTATGGGACTTATTAGCCCTATTGGCCCTATTGGCCTTATTAGCTCTTGTCCTTTCTGAGATTGTTGCGGTAGCTAAGTCGTGCGCGAGTCATCTCTTCGCGTATGCCACCTTGCTGTATAAATTGTTTCTTCAGGGTTTCTATCAGCCGGCCTAACATGGTGTCGGTCTGGTGAATAAGCGTGATTGCAATATTGGCAACGGTTTCGGCAGAGCGTTTAGATATAGCTTCCCGATAATAGGCAGAGTCATTATGCTTAGCCGTAACGCTCCGGGTTTGTTGATAGCGTTGGTCGTTGCTGCTCCATTGCGATAGGTTGCGCACGCGTAGGAAATCCTCGTAGTCAATCAATAGTTCTTGAAGGCTTGCCTTGGCAACGTTCACCAGCTTTATTTCAGTTTCTCTTGAGGTAGTGCTTGCGGCACATCCCTCTGCTATATTCTGTTTTCCCGACCTTGCAGCCTGCACCATCTGGTCTATCGTCCTGTCACCTTTTTCCAGAAAACGGTGGGCAAAGTGGAATGTAATATCGTAGATACATTCTGCTTTCTGGTAGACAATCAGATGTCTGTAATTGCCGCGCGGAGAAAGGAAAGACTTATTGCTTGACATGATAGATTTTCGTTTTGGTTGTTAGTAATTTTTTCTTATAGGGCTTATGGGGCTTATTGGGCTTATTGGGCTTATTGGGCTTATTGGGCTTATAGGGCTTATAGGGCCTATTGGCCCTATTGGCCTTATTAGCCCTATTAGCCTTATTGGCCTTATTGGCCTTATTGGCCTTATTGCTCTCGCCTGCTGCTCTCGCCTGCAAAGATAATAAAATCTTGTAAGACCTGTGCTGCTTGTTGTCTATAGTTAGCCCGCAGCAAAGTAATATGGCCCATATTACCTACCAATATGGCCCATATTACCTACCAATATGGCCCATATTACTATGCAATAAACCTTAAAAAGGGTAGCTTGGAATGTTTATTTTATATAATAAAGAATAGAAAACGCGCGCTTTTTAATGAAATCTGACTAAATTTGCAGCCAAATATCTTTAAATTACAGTAGAAAGTGGAAATACGCAAGCAAGTTGGAGCTACGGCAGCAATCGTGGCAGCGATGCTAACGGCAGTGGCCTGTAACAGCAAATCGGACAGCGATATCAATTACAACTACGACGACGACACAGCAATAACGGCCTTCACGCTCGGCACGGTGGCTCAGAAAGTACACACCACGAGCTCGAAAGGTCAGGACAGCGTATATACTGTCAACATAACAGGAAGCAACTACAAGTTCTTCATCGACCAGCAGAAGAGACTTATCTGGAATCCCGACTCGCTGCCATACGGCTGCGATGCTACGAAAATACTTGCTACTATCTCTGCAATGAACGGTGCGTCGATACGTATCATCAACCTCGACGATGCCAACGCATACAAGGTATATTCGTCTACCGACTCGATAGACTTCTCACAGGACCGCAAGCTCAGGGTGGTAGCCCAGAGCGGACGGAGCCACCGCGACTACACGGTGCGCGTGGGAGTGAGAAAGGTGAAGGAAGGCACCCTTGCATGGGAGCAGTGTGCGCCTACCGACCTCTTTGCCTCGGCCAGTCACCTGAAAGGTCTGGTAGTTAGCGGCAAGGTGTACGTCTTTGCCGGCTTCGCCGACAAGACCCTGATGTGCGTGGCCGATGCCGCCACAGGCAGCGATTGGACAGAGGTGAACCAGGAGTTTGCGGCTGATGCCTGGGACAATGTTGCCGCCACAGACAATGATGTGTGGATGATGGACGGCAACACGCTAAGGAAAGTGACCGTAGGTCGGGGGCAGATCATTGGCAAGAACCTTGCCGTAGTGAGGCTGATAGGTGCCGTGGGCAACACGCTCTACGGCCTCGACGCGCAGGGCACACTCATGTCGTCGGCCAACGACGGTACCACATGGCAGCCCGAAGCTCTCGACGACGACGAGTCGCTCATTCCCACAAGCCGCATCAGCCTCGTCAGCAAGCCTCTCGACGCTAAAGGCCAGGTGAAGCGCCTGCTGCTGGCAGGCTATCGCGACTTCAGCAGCCCCGCAGCAGTGTGGACGCGCCTGAGCGGAACGGGCTTCGACCAGCTCGAGAGCCGATGGTCGTTCACCAATCTGGCAGGCGACCTGCGCTATGCGCTGCCCAACTGGGAGCAGCTGTCGGTGGTAGTAGTCGAGGGCAACTTCGTGGCTGTGGGCATCTCAGGCTCCGGCGCGCTCGCCCCGATGCTCGTGAGCAAGGACCAGGGCATCACATGGAAGTACTACGACGGCTATGCCTATCCCTCACAGCTCAATGCCATCCCCAACGTGCTCACCGCCTTTGCCGACGAAAACGACAAACTGTGGATAGTGACCGACAAGAACGTGCTGCGACAGGTGACGAAGTGACCGACAGCAGGCACCGCCTGACAACGCACACAATAATATAAAATAAAGCAAAATAGCAATGCTTATCAAGCGCACACTACTGCTCGCCATCGTCGCACTGACAACTGCTGTTGCCAACGTGCGCGCACAGGAACAGCCCGAGTATCTCATGGAGATAGGAGCCGGCGGAGGAGTGGTGGGCTATCTGGGCGACTTCAACGGCAGCATCACCAAGAACCTGCAGCCGGCAGCCACCATAGTGGGCCGATACAACATCAACAGCTACATGGCTGTGAAGCTACAGCTGGCCTACGGCAAGATGAAAGGCTCGTCGGAAAAGGTGAAGACCTACTATCCCGACTATTCCGACAAGGTATACACCTTCTCCAATCCGATAGGCGCACTGGTGGCAGCCTACGAGTACAACTTCGTTCCCTACGGCACGGGACGGGAGTATCGCGGCGCAAAGCGCCTGGCACCCTACGTCAGCCTGGGGCTTGAGGCCAACTACATCAGGGTGAATGGCGAGCAGAAGAGCAACGTGTTCACCATGAGCATACCGCTCGGAATAGGACTGAAGTACAAGCTGGGCGAACGCGCCAACATCGGGCTGGAGTGGGCCATGCACTTCTCGCTGAGCGACAAGCTCGACGGAGTGAAAGACCCCTACGGCATAAAGTCGTCGGGGCTGTTCAAGAACACCGACGGCTACAGCTCGCTGATGATAACGGCAACTTACAGCTTCAACGCCAAGTGCCGCACGTGCCACAACGAAGACGAATGAAACAACAAAAAATGTCGGGACCATCCCGAACATGAACGACAAGATATGAACCAGGAACAGAACGCAATACCCCGCCACATTGCCATCATCATGGATGGCAACGGACGATGGGCCACAGAGCGCGGACAAGAGCGCACCTACGGCCACAAGGCGGGAGTGGACACCGTCAGACGCATCACGGCAGAGTGTGTGAGGATGGGAGTGAAATACCTTACGCTCTACACTTTCTCTACTGAGAACTGGAACCGACCCGACGACGAGGTGTCGGCACTCATGGGGCTGGTGCTCAGCTCGCTCGAAGACGAGATATTCATGAAGTACAACGTGCGCTTCAGGATGATCGGCGACTCATCGCGCCTGCCCGTCGAGGTGAAGCAGAAGCTCTGGCAGACCGAACAGCGCACCGCCCACAACTCGGCCATGACGATGGTCGTGGCACTGAGCTACAGCTCGCGGTGGGAGATTACGCAGGCCGTGCGCGACATTGCCGAGGAGGCACAGAAGGGGCTGATACGCTCCGTGGCCGACATTGACGAGGACTATGTGGCACGCCACATGGCTACCAGCTTCATGCCCGACCCCGACCTGCTCATACGCACAGGCGGAGAGTGCCGCATAAGCAACTACCTGCTATGGCAGATAGCCTACTCAGAGCTATATTTCTGCGACACCTACTGGCCAGACTTTGCCGAGGAGCATCTGCACAAGGCCATAGAGTCGTATCAGCAGAGGCAGAGGCGCTTCGGAAAGACAGAGGCGCAGGTAGAGCAGCAGCAACAGTAAAGAACACAATCACTCAAACAATCCGACATGTATATATATAATAAGGTGTATGTGGCACTCGCGGCGATGGTTGCCTTTTGCCTTCAGGCCACAGCACAGCAGAAGATAGAGAACCCGAAGATTGACTACAGCGGCGCGCCGAAGGAGGTGCGCATCGGCGGCATTGCCGTTTCGGGAGTGCAGGGCTACGACGACTTCGTGCTGACAAGCATCTCGGGACTGAGCGTGGGGCAGACCATAACACTGCCGGGAAGCGAGGTGACTAACGCCGTGAAGCGATACTGGAAGCACGGAATGTTCTCCGAAGTGTCGATTGCCGTCGACTCCATCGTCGGCAACGAGGCTTTCCTCCACATCCATCTGAATATGCGTCCGCGAATATCGGTAATCAACTACGTCGGAATGAAGAAGAGCGAGCGCGAAGACTTGGAGAAGAAAATCGGAATAATGAAGGGTGGCCAGCTCACTCCGCATATGCTCGACCGCGCCAAGCTTGTGGTGAAGCGCTATTTCGACGACAAGGGCTTCAAGAACGCCGACATAGACATCAACCGCCGCGACGATGTGGCAAACAAGAACCAGCTTATCCTCGATGTCATAGTTGACAAGAAGGAGAAGATAAAGGTGCGCAACATCATCATCGAAGGCAACAACAACGTCAGCGACAAGAAGCTCAAGGGAAACCTTTTCAAGAAAGGAGCCTTCGCAAAGACACACGAAGCCGGAAAGCTGTCAAACCTATTCAAGTCAAAGAAGTTCACTCCCGAGAACTGGGAGTCGGACAAGAAGAACCTCATAAACAAGTACAACGAATACGGCTACCGCGATGCCGTGATACTGAAGGACAGCGTGTGGAACGTTGACGACAAGCACGTGAACGTCTACGTGAAGGTTGACGAAGGCAAGAAATACTATGTTCGCAACATCACATGGGTGGGCAACACCGTCTACAGCACCGACTACCTGAGCCGCCTGCTCGACTTCGAGAAGGGCGACGTATATAACCAGAAGCTGCTGAGCAAGCGACTCACCGAAGACGAGGATGCCGTGGGCAACGTGTATTGGAACAACGGATACCTGTTCTACAACCTGCAGCCCACCGAGGTGAACATCGTTGGCGACTCCATCGACCTCGAGATGCGTATCTTCGAGGGACAGCAGGCACATATCAACCACGTGCGCATCAACGGTAACGACCGCCTCTATGAGAACGTAGTGCGCCGAGAGCTGCGCACCAAGCCCGGCGACCTGTTCTCGAAGGAAGCCCTGCAGCGTTCGGCACGCGAGCTGGCATCGATGGGTCACTTCGACCCTGAGGCAGTGGTGCCCGATCCCAAGCCCAACTACGAGGACGGAACGGTGGACATCAACTGGAATCTGAAGCAGAAATCCAACGACCAGGTGGAGCTCTCGTTAGGCTGGGGACAGACCGGTATCATCGGTCGCGTGGGACTGAAGTTCACCAACTGGTCGATGCGCAACCTCTTCCGCAAGAACAAGGAGCACCGAGGCATACTGCCTATCGGCGACGGCGAGACACTCTCGCTCGGCGTGCAGACCAACGGTCGCTACTATCAGTCGTACAACGTGTCGTATTCTACTGCGTGGTTCGGTGGCAAACGACCCATACAGTTCTCCGTGGGAGCATACTACAGCAAGTACACCTCGCTCTCGGACAACTACTACAACAGTGGTATGATGAACAACTACTGGAGCAACTACTACGGCAACGGCAGCAGCTACTACAACAACTACGAGAGCTACTACGACCCCGACAAGTATATCCGTATGCTCGGACTGAGCGTGGGATGGGGAAAGCGCCTGCGCTGGCCCGACGACTACTTCACTCTCT
The DNA here is from genome assembly GCA_900318625.1 of uncultured Prevotella sp. GTDB lineage: Bacteria > Bacteroidota > Bacteroidia > Bacteroidales > Bacteroidaceae > Prevotella. The sequence goes on along the minus strand of ONLG01000002.1, from coordinate 50,393 downwards.
CGCTGCAGCTGGGCTACACGCGATACATGATGAAGAACTGGAACTATCTGATGATTACCAACGGAGCATCGAACAACCTCAACCTGAGCATCTCGCTGAACCGTATGTCGAGCGACAACCAGCTCTTCCCGCGCCGCGGTTCGGAGTTCTCGGTATCGCTGACGCTCACTCCGCCATGGTCGAAGTGGGACGGAAAGGACTACGAGCATCTGGCCACCGACCCCAACTCGGTAAACTATCAGAAAGAGATGAAAGAGAAGTTCCGCTGGGTGGAGTACCACAAGTGGAAGTTCCGCTCGAAGACCTACACCGCGCTCACCAGCGGACAGCGCTGTCTGGTGCTGATGACGCGTGTGGAGTTCGGACTCCTCGGCTCGTACAACAAGTACAAGAAGTCGCCTTTCGAGACCTTCTATGTGGGTGGCGACGGCATGAGCGGCACCTCCTACGGCTACTCTGAGGAAACTATCGGACTGCGCGGATACGAGAACGGTAGCATCTCCTACAACGGTTCGTCGTCGTACTCGGCCTATGCCTACGACCGTCTGACCCTCGAGCTGCGCTATCCGTTCCTGCTCGGCAACACCACCATCTACGGACTGGCTTTCGTTGAGGCTGGTAACGCCTGGTACGACACAAACAAGTTCAATCCCTTCGACATGAAACGCTCTGCCGGAGTGGGTGTGCGCATCTTCCTGCCGATGGTCGGACTGATGGGTATCGACTGGGCATACGGTTTCGACAAGGTCTACAACGGCGGCTCGTACAAGAAGGGCGGCAGCCAGTTCCACTTCATCCTGGGACAGGAGTTCTAAGGAAACGGCAGGCGACAGTTAGGCGGACTAAATGTTAAAAATATAAAAGCAGCTATAACTTTGCACCGAAGCGTGCGTCAAAGAACCGTAAACAGTAATAAATAAGACTATGAAGAAAGTATTTATCACTTGCTTGCTCGCCATCGTAGCGGTGGCTGCCAGCGCACAGAAGTTTGCACTTATCGATATGGAATATGTCCTGAAGAATGTTCCGGCCTATGAGCGCGCCAACGAACAGCTCAACCAAGTGTCGAAGAAATGGCAGGCTGAGGTGGAAGCTCTCAATACAGAGGCAAGCACTCTATATAAGAACTACCAGAACGAAAGCGTGTTCCTCTCGCAGGAAGCCAAGAAAAAGAAGCAGGAAGCCATAATGCAGAAGGAGAAGGAAGCCAGCGACCTCAAGCGCAAATACTTCGGACCGGAGGGCGAACTCTTCAAGAAGCGCACGTCGCTGCTGTCGCCTATCCAGGAGGAAATATACAATGCTGTGAAGGATATATCCGAGTTGCGTGGCTACTCGCTCGTTGTAGACCGTGCATCAAACGCCGGCATAATCTTCGGTTCGCCAAAGATCGACATCAGCAACGAAGTGCTCCAGAAGCTGGGATATGCCAACTAATCATCCGACAAAACAATAACAATAATAATAAAAACACGAAAGAAAATGAAAAAGTTAGTTTTAATGTTGATGCTCTGTGCTCCTATGACAATGTTCGCACAGAAGTTTGGACACCTTGACTCGCAGGCTCTGATTTCATCTTTGCCCGAGGCTATTAAGGTTCAGGGCGAGCTTGAGGCTCAGGGAAAGATCTTCGAGAACGGCCTGAAGGAGATGCAGGACGAGCTCCAGCGCAAGGCTGAGGCCTACGACAAGAAGAAGAGCGGAATGTCGGCTACCGACCAGGCTAAGGAAGAGCAGGCTCTGCAGGATATGTATCAGAAGATTCAGCAGACCGCACAGGACAACCAGCAGCAGTTCAACAAGCTGCAGCAGGAGAAGCTCGGCCCGATTCTCGCAAAGGTGCGCACTGCCATCGAGCATGTTGCTAAGAACGGAGGCTATACCTACATAATGGAGAAAGCAGCCGGACAGCCTCTCTATATCAACGAAGCACTGAGCAAGGACGTTACTGCGGAAGTGAAGGTTGAGCTCAACAAGATAAAGTAAACCCACTTACACACCGTTTATGGGAGAATACCGGGCCTTAACAGGTTGCGGTTATTCTCCCGCAATTTTATGAAAACCACGATGAGAACCTCTATGAAGCGCCTTGTGCTGTCGGCTGTGCTTGCTGTTTTCTGTATGCTGTCGGCTCAGGCCCAGACTGTGCGCTATGCTTTCTTCAGCTCCGAGCGTGTGTGGAACGCTCTGCCACAGGCTCAGCAGGCACGCCAGAAGGTAGAGGAACTGCGCAGACAGTATGCAGATGAGGCCGAGCGGGCTGCCCAGGAGTTCAACGAGAAGTATGAGGATTTCCTTGAGGGGCAGCGTTCCTTTGCTCCGGCAATATACAAAAAGCGCCAGATGGAGCTACAGGAGATGATGGACCGCAACGTGGCTTTCCGCAAGGAATGTGAGCAACAGCTTGCCCAGCAGCAAGACAGCCTGATGCAGAAGATAGCTGCAAGTATTGATGCAGCTGTCAAGGCAATCGGTAATGAACGGCAATATGCGTTCGTGCTCAATGCCGACGGCAATGCCCTTCCATACACCGACCCGGCTCTCTGCGACGATATAACCGAACTGATAATTGAGAAACTGAAGAAGTGACAGCATTTCCAGCCACACAAGGACCGATAGGCGTGTTCGATTCCGGCTACGGCGGACTTACTATCCTGCACGGAATACGACAGCTTTTGCCCGAATATGACTACATATATCTGGGCGACAATGCGCGTGCTCCATACGGTTCGCGCTCGTTCGAGGTGGTCTATCAGTTCACGCGACAGGCTGTGCTGAAGCTCTTCGAGCTGGGTTGCCAGCTCGTTATCCTTGGTTGCAACACCGCCTCGGCCAAGGCTCTGCGCACCATTCAGCAGCGCGACCTGCCCCGTCTGGCTCCCGACCGCCGCGTGCTCGGTGTCATACGCCCTACGGCAGAGGTCATCGGCGACCTCACGCAGACGCGCCATGTGGGTCTGCTGGCCACCGAAGGCACCGTCAAGAGCGACAGCTACCGGCTCGAGATACAGAAGCTGCACCCCGACATCAGCGTGACGGGAGTGGCGTGCCCCCTCTGGGTGCCTATAATAGAGAACAATGAGGCCGACTCGCCGGGTGCCGACTACTTCGTTAAGAAGCGCCTCGACCACCTCATGCGGCTCGACCCGCTCATTGACACCGTCATCCTGGGATGCACGCACTATCCCATTCTCATGCCCAAGATACTGAAATATATCCGTCCTGGAGTGCGCATAGTGCCACAGGGCGAGTATGTGGCCGAGAGCTTGCAGAACTATCTGCACCGCCACCCTGCCATCGACAGCCTGCTGACGAAGTCGGCGCGGTGCCAGTACTACACCACTGAAAACCCAGACAAGTTCAAGGAGTCGGCGCGCATCTTCCTCCACGAGGACATCAACGTGCGCCATATTGACTTGGAATAGCCTTGCTTCGGCCTATTTCCGGGAAAGCAAGTCTTCGTAGATGCCCATAACCTGACGGGCAACACCCGTATTCTCAAACCTTTTCACATAGTTGCGGCTGCGTTCCACGCGCATCTGCCGTTCGTCTATGCTCCTTACGACAGCCGCAGCAAGGGCTTCGGCATCGTCGGGCGATACGTACAGGCTGTCGGGACCGCCTGCCTCTTCAAGGCATGAGCCCGTGGCAGCCACTACGGGAAGACCGCTTTGTATGGCTTCAATAATCGGAATACCGAACCCTTCGTAGCGTGAGGGATATACAAAGCAGTCGGCCTGTCGGTAGATGGCAGCCAGATGGTCGTTGGCCACGCCGTGAAGGAAATGGAGACGGTCGGCTACGCCAAGGCGCATAGCCTCGTTCTCAACCACCTTTTTATATTTAGTAGGCCGTCCGAGCACCACCAGATGCAGCTCGCGCGGCAGCAGGGGCAGAGCCTTCACCGCCAGTGCAGCGTTCTTGCGCTCCTCGATGGTTCCCACGCACAGCATATAGTGTTCGGGCAGGTGGTAGCGGCGTGCGGCTTCCTGCAGCTCACCCTCGGGCACGGGAGCACCGAACCGCGTTCCGCAACTCTGGTAGATAACGCTGATTTTGTCCTCGGCAAACTCGCCGTAGTGCAGTATGTCGCGCTTGGTACACTCGCTTATGGCTATTATCCTGTCGGCTTCGGCAAGGGTGCGAAGGAACTTCCGGCGGTAGATAGCCACGTCGATGGGATTATAGAACTCTGGATGGCGCAGGAAGATAAGGTCGTGTATGGTGACAACCGATGCCGTTCCGCTGGCTTTGAGGCCCTTTGGCAGCTCGCCCGACAGACCGTGGAACAGGGCCACGTTGTGCTTTGCAAGGTCGTCGACCATGCCTGCCGACCGCCACCGCGACCCCGCCAGCTTGTGCCACAGGCGGTTGTCGAACAGATAACGAGGATAAACAAATTCCACATTCTCGCGCACTGCAATCTGCCGGCGCAGTTCCGTGTTGCCGCTCGTGGGTGCAAAGAGCAGCAGCCGCGCTTCTGTGGCAGCAGCAAGGTCGTTGACCAGGGTGCGGCTGTAGCTCCCCAGTCCCGTGTTGTTGCTCACAATGCGCTTTGCATCGAAGCCTATTATCGTGTTGCGGTCAATCATTAAGCTCTGGAAATGGCATCAGGTGTAACAAATCTCACTCCTTGTCTACTGCTTTCAGTATGAACTCCCTGAACGTGACGAACTCCTCGCCTTCTTCTTTCAGCATCTTGATGAGGCTGTCGAGGCGTTGCTGCATCTTTCTGCCGCTGTTGTGGCGGATGATATAGGGGATGTTGAACTCCGGATGGTCGTTCAGCTCAAAGAATTCCCAGGGGTGGAAGTAGGTGACGAAGTAGCCGTCGTGACGCAGTGTGCGGCGCACAAGCCAGTGGTAGAGTCGTTGCGGCAGGTTGTGCAGCGAGAGCCAGAACAGCGGGAAGCGCACCAGCGGTGTCACGCTGGCAGGAATATGCAGCAGTCCGTCGCGTCGGAACCATGTCCGCGGTTCGCTGAGGTGCATATAGCGGCCCGGTATGAACGCAGGGTTGAGCGACGAGTTGTATTCATATCCGGCCTGGCGCAGCACGTCGTTGCTCACCGGGAACATCCTCGGTTGGCGGTAGCCGTAGACCGTCTGGCCTGTGATGCGCTCTATAATCTGTTTCGAGCGTGGCACGTCGCTCTCCTTTGGCTGCCAGTGGTCTACGCCGTGGCTCGCCACTTCGTGCCCTCCGTCGACAATGCGGCGCATTACCTCCGGCGCATTTTCTGCGAAGTTGCCGGTGCAGAAGAAGGTTGCCTTCACGCCATTGGCCTCTAAGCAGTCGAGTATCTGGTTGGTGCCATAGCGCGAAACCTTCATCCCCTCTTCGAGGGTGATGCTGGTGTGATGCTCGCGAGGCACCTCAAATTCTTCAGTATCGAAACTAAGAAGTATCATGCGGACAATAGTTTACAGATGCAAAGGTAGCTATAACTTCCCGATTGTGCTCGTATTGTAGTTCAATTCTTTGGCTGGCTCGGCCTTCAAGTCATTCGGCTCAGCTTCCGTTTCTGCGGCATCATACTTCCTGACGGCCATTTCGTAGCACAGCTTGAACCAGATTATTGCTATCGGCAGGGCTTTCAGTGCGTATGGGCGTATGATGTTGTCGCGCAGCGAGTGCGGAAAGAGGTCGCTGTGGGCAAAGCTACAGCCAATGAGAGCATACACCATCAGTGCCACATCCCATCGTGAGCGCTTCCACGGGGCGGCAACATACCATATCACCACGCCCACAAGGGCTATCACGTAGCCGCTGTTCTCCGTTCCGGTGCTGAAGAGCACCACAAACATCAGCACCGAGGCCAGCAATGTCTGCCTGAAGCCCAGGTGGCGGTACTGGCTCAGGCGTAGCAGGGGAAGCGCAAACAGCACCATTCCCGGCACTATGAGCCACAAGTCGGAGTAGGTAGCCACGCCGCTGAGCTTCCTCACCATGCCTAAAAGCGATATGTTCTGCGCCGAGGCGAACATATTGCCTTGGTTCTTCGTCACCAGATTGTCGTACCATTCGGCATATTGCCCCACCACATTCTCAGGACTGCTTATCAGCATTGGGGCTGCAAACATCACGGCAGCCCATATAGCGAGCCACATCACGAGCTTGCCTCTGTGTTTCGAGAACAGGAAGAACGCCAGTCCGACGATACCGTAGAGCTTCACCATCGTGCCGAGCATGATGCAGAACGCCGCCCAGGGTTCCTTCTCGCGCTCTATGGCCCAGAACGCCATCAGGAGCAAGGCCACGATGGCTATGTTGAACTGCTGCATGAACAGAGCCGCCAGCAGCTCATGGGCGCAGAACCACCCAACGAACACCCGTTGGCCAGTGCTCAGCGTGGAGTGCTTCACGGCAAAGAACAGCAGCCATGCCAGTGCCACGAGCCACAGAAGCATACCCAACCACACCGGTTCCCATGCAAAGGGAGCCACTACCAACGAGAACACCGGCCCGTAGTGGTTGATGTCGAAGTATTCGGGATATTCGGCATAGAGCGACTGGCCGTTTATGGTGTGCCAGAACACGTAGCGGAACACCAGGAAGTTGTTGTTGTGGCCGTGGCGCAGCTTCGTCATTGCCACCAGCGCAAGCAGTGTCCACAGCCAGAAGATTGTGGTGTTGCTGTGGAAGAAAGGCTTCGCAAGCAACGTCTTTATTTTCTTCAACATGATTGCAAAGTTACGATTAAGTGCGCGAAAAGCAAAATTGATTTTGTTTTTCCGAGCGCGAGTAGGTTATGTAATATAGTTTTTTGTACTTTTGTGTTCTGAGATGCTGCTGCCTGTAACTGTTTAGGCGGTCAGCAGGCAAGAAAAGAAGCTATGCAAGAGGACAAAGACTTTCTTTGGCAGGGCAACGACTACCGTTCGTTGAAGGCTTTCCGTAAGGCGGAATGTATCTACGACGTTACCTACTATTTCGCTCATAAGTATCTGAAGCCCGGCGATCGCACCATAGACCAGATGGTGCAGGCTGCCCGTTCTGGCAAGCAGAACCTTGCAGAAGGAAATATCGATGGCAACACATCGCGCGAGATGGAGCTGAAGCTGACCAATGTGAACCGAGCATCGCTCCATGAGCTGTTGTTAGACTACGAGGACTACTTGCGCGTCCGTGGATTGGAGCAATGGAAGTACGACGATGCCCGTTGCATAAAGACCCGTGCCTTCTGCAAAGCCCATCTGGAGTCTTCGGTTTACCGCGAGAAAATCAAAGAGCGTTCAGACGAGACGATAGCCAACATAGCCATCACCCTTATCCACCAGTGTGATGTGCTTATCCGTGGGCTCATAGAATGGAAGAAGCGTGCCTTCAAAGAGAAAGGCGGCATCAAGGAAGAGATGTACCGCGCGCGAAAAGAGTGGCTGCGGAGGAATGGCTATGGGGGGAGCAATGGGCAAGAAGAGCTCCCATCACTAAAACCAAAAAACAACAACAAATAGTTATGACCAACGACAATAAGATTACCGTTGTAATCAATACCTACAATGCTGCGAGGTATCTTGAGAGGGTGTTGCAGGCTGTGCACGACTTCGACGAGGTGCTGGTGTGCGACATGGAGAGCACCGATGACACGGTGGAGATAGCCCGCCGCAACGGTTGCCGCGTGGTGACATTCCCCAAGGAGGGGCACACCATAGTGGAGCCGGCACGCGACTTTGCCATACGGCAGGCCACGACAGAGTGGGTGCTCGTGGTTGATGCCGACGAGATAGTCACCGACGAACTGCGCCGGTATCTCTACAGCCGCATCACCGAGCCCGACAGCCCCGACGGAATAGCCATTCCGCGCCGCAACTATTTCATGGGCCGCTTCATGCACAGCGCCTATCCCGACTACATACTGCGCTTCTTCCGACGTTCAAAGACCACGTGGCCCCCGGTGATACACTGCTCGCCCGAGGTCGACGGACGTGTGGAGCGGTTGCCGCGCGGGCGAAAGGAGCTGGCTTTCGAGCATCTTGCCAACGACACCGTGGCCGACATCCTGCGCAAGAACAACACCTACAGCGACTACGAGGTGCCGCGGCGACGCAGCCGTGGCTATGGCGTGGGCGCGCTGCTGACGCGTCCCGCTTTCAGGTTCATCAAGTCGTATGTGCTGAAAAAGGGATTTCTCGACGGGCTGCCCGGCTTTATCCATGCCGTGCTCGATGCCCACTATCAGTTCACCATCGTGGCAAAGCTGCTCGAAGAGCGCATCACCGGCCAAAGGCATTGACCGCAGCCACCACGCTGCGGGCCTCCTCGTGCGTCATCACTTGCGAGATGGGCAGGCTCAGCTCCTCGCGGTGCAGCCTCTCGGTTATGGGCAGGCTGATGTCGCCCCATTCGCGATAGCATTTCTGCCGATGGGGAGGGATAGGGTAGTGGATAAGTGTCTGCACGCCGCTATCCGCCAGATGCTGTTGCAGGCTGTCGCGCTCAGGGCAGAGCACCGGGAACTGATGATACACGTTCTGCCCGTCGGCCATCACACGCGGCATGGCAACCATTTTGTTGTCGATGCCTTCCTCATAGATGCGTGCTATCTCGCGGCGATGGCGGTTGTCGTCGTCCAGATGGCGCAGCTTAGTCCTCAGCACGGCAGCCTGTATCTCGTCAAGGCGGCTGTTGCGCCCCTTGAGGTCGAAAACGTATTTCTCTTTAGAACCATAGTTGCCCAGTGTCCTCACCACGTCGGCCAGCTGAGCGTCGTTGGTGGTTACGGCACCGCCGTCGCCCAGTGCCCCGAGGTTCTTGCCGGGGTAGAAGCTGTGGCCTGCGGCATGACCCAATGACCCTGTGCGCCTGCCGTCGGCGCAGCGGCAGCCATGTGCCTGAGCATTGTCCTCGACGAGCAAAAGGCCATGTCTGGTGCAAAAATCGCCGATTTCATCGCTGTAAGCACAGCGGCCATAGAGGTGAACAATCATCAGTGAGCGCGTTCTGGGCGAGAGCAGTGGCTCCAGGCAGGCAGGGTCAATCTCCATAGTGTCGGCGCGAGGCTCGGCAAGCACCGGCTTGAGTCCATTCTCCGTGACTGCCAGTATTGAAGCTATGTATGTGTTGGCAGGCACTATCACCTCGTCGCCTTCGCTGAGCAGCCCCATCTCCTTGTAGGCGCGGTAGATAAGCGACAGCGCATCGAGCCCGTTGCCGCAGCCCACGCAGTGCTCAGTGCCCGTGTATCGGGCATACTCCTCCTCAAAAAGGCGAGTCTGCTCGCCCTTGAGAAACCATCCCGAGGCCACCACGTCCCCCACGGCTTGCGCTATCTCTTCGCCATGCCGGGCAGTAATCTTCTGCAAGTCAAGAAATTGTATCATAACAGATTTTAATATAATTGCTGACGGCAACTGCCTTATGAGTGGACAGCTTCAAAGTTGATGAATTGTTGCGATGTAGCAACTTTGCAGCGCTGAATGATATATTCTGAGGCTTTGTCCAGTTCTTCTTTTGTAATTCCAATTGTCGGCGCATCCAAGCTGTATAATGCAGGCAGAAGATTTATACGCATTAGCATATCCTTGTTGATAGCTCTCTTGGCTTCGTAGAAGCAAATTGAGTTGACAAAGTCCTGAACAGGTTGGCTGTTGAGAATACCACACGTGAGGCGTGCCACATCATAGCTGTCGAATCCCAGCATATAGCATGTATCATCGCAGACAACAGTTTTCCCGTTGATTTCCGAAGCCAAGGAAAACGATGTCTGCTTGTAAAGTCCGGAAATGATTACCTTGTATTTTTTGAAAGTATAATCCCCTATTCCGAACATACAGAAGCGAGGCCGGTTCTTGTAAATAGTACTTTTGCGATTGTCCATATACCCAGCATGAGCAATCAGGTATTGATAGGCTTTTGGATATTTGTCTTTCATCTGCGTAGTGTCTTCATTGGTGTTGTGCTGGGTCACAATTACGTATTTTCGGTTCTGAGTAATGACGTCACCTTTCACATCGGAGCTTTTAATAAGTGGATAAATTACCTCCTCCTCTACATCAACAATCTCACCAAGACCGTTCACATAGTGTGATCCCTCTTTTGACAATTCCATTATCTTAGCGCAGTCGTGTTTCAAGCCAGACCTCCATGTAAACGGGGAAACACCGTCAATCGTCTGTGTCTTGACATAATTGTCCACATCAGCGACAAACTTGTCTTTGACCCATCCAAAGCAGTAAAGCGGTGACTTTGAATAGAAGTCATGCACGTAGCAGCATCTGTCGTTGCCACCAAACAAACGCATAGTCAGCAAGGCAGCAGAAACAGACACATTGAATTCCTTCTGAGCATCAATGTTATACTGGTTTATTTCCGACAAGCAGGACTTGCCAGCCTTTTGTTCGTAAATGATATTCTTGATGACAGAGTGCTTCAGCAACATGGCAAAATAAACATTCTCTGCCGAGAAATGCTCAATTAGCTTGATGCTGATATATTCTGCGATGTCAAAATTAGCCTTGCCGGTAATGGCTTCAAGCCCTTTGTTCTTCTTGAAGTTGGTTTTTGCAGGCAGGTTATCGCTGCCTATCTCACTGAGCTTGCTGTTAGTGACCCAAGGTGGATTGCCTAATATCAGGGCATTTCTGCCTTTGATGTTGGCTTTTATATGGTTGAAATCAAAGTCGAAGATACTCTCATGGTAAAGCTTAATGCTTATCTTATCCAGCGATTTTCCGAATCGCTTGAGCTTATCTTCCAGAATTTCTATGTATGGCTTGTAAATCTCTATGCCGTAGACTTCTTCTATACTGTCAAATGTGAGCAAAGCGGCAATGATGAAGTTTCCCTGACCACAAGTTGGTTCAACTATAACCTGTGGGCGCAAGCCTTTTGCTTTGATTTGTTCGCAAACAGAGATGGCAAGTGGCAGATTTGTTTGCCAGTCACCATATTCCCCCCTTTTCTTGTTTGGCTCTGTTTCACTCATTGTCGGTTTCTGTTTCATATTTTACAATAGTAGATATTCCTTCTACATTCTCACTTAGTGTGACGACTCTTCCATACTGTAGCCTCCATTGCAAGGCATTTGAAATTGTGAGATAACCTATATGGGGAGGATTCTTCAGTATGTCTTTTGCCATGTTCATCAGGGTTACTTCGTCGGCAGGAATTCTGTGGTCATTCAGAAAAGCGAAGATGTCGTCTGCATTTCCATTGTTCTCGATAATCTGCCTTATGCCCATTGTCGTTTGGTAGTCGGCTGTCCTTGCTTTGTCAATGTAGGTGCATGAAACAAATTCCAGCATACCTTTCTTTAGCTTTGTACTGTCGGACTTTCTATATACAAAGACAATGAGGTTGTAGCCCAATCCGTATATCTTCTGCTTGCTGTCCTTGAACGGACAGCTTGACTGCGGTTGCTTGATTGAGGTGACTTTTATGTCTGTATTGACAGATGGCAGGTCAAGCCCGTTAGCTGAGCTTCCGGCTTCCATTTCATAGTGTTCGGAAAGGTAGTTTCTGAACAAATGCTCAATAAAAGTACCGATAGCCTTGCCGTCCGTAACTCCGAACAACTCTTTTCTATATTTGCCGCTTTCTTGCTTGCAGAAAGTTTCAGCACTCTTGATTAGCTTGGTTGTATCTAATAGCTCCATTTATATGTGCTCTTTATTTGCTACAAAGATACTTAAATTTCTTTCATATACTGACAGGATTGCCAAATTAAAGTACGTTGGCTATGCAGATAAGTTAGACGAAAGTCTTAATCTCGAGGCAATATATTCCCTTGTGAATAATGTTTTGCCCCTTGCTGAAAATAGCGGGAAAGCTTTGTGCGACCAAAACAACTTGTTTTGGTCTCTCGTTAGTACCAAATTGCAATGCAAAAACGGCCTAATTGGAGACCAAAACAAGTTGTTTTGGTTGGAGAAAAGTTTACTTCCACACGCGGTGAGGCTGTTGTTGCATCTTAGTGGCTGATATAGAGTGTGATAGGATGGTGCGGAAAAGCGAGCCGTGGGGTGCGGAAGGAATGAAAAAACCCCTCCTTTCGGGAGGGGCAGGGGATGGGGTGGAGGGCTGGCATGTAGGTTCCCAATGGAATAAGATGGGTTCCTGATGGAATAAGATGGAGGAAGGACACCGGCTTTTCATGCTTCGCGCTGCTTCACTCTCATGCGTGCCTCGACAACGTTCACCACGTAGTCGCCCAGCTTCTCGCACTCGTTGATGATGTCCATATACATCGTGCCGATGGCGTAGGTGTACTTGCCGTCCTCGATGTTGTTGATGTTCTGCGACTTCAGCTGGTTGCGGTAGTTGTTTATCTCGTTCTCGATGTTGAACGTGCGGTTCACGTCGTTGTTCTCGCGGTAGCCTACGAGCGTTGAGTTCATCTGCGTGAGCGCCGAGCTTGTCAGTTCCATCATCTGGTGCATCTGGTCGTACTGCTCTGCGGTGAAGTCTTCCTTGCCCTTGATGCGTCGGTTCAGCGTGCGTGCAACGTTATAGCACGAGTCTCCGATGCTCTCCAGCTCGCTTATCTCGCGCAGCATGGCGCGTATCTTGGCCTTGGTGTCGTCGGAGAGGTGGGCATCGCTGACCTCGTCGAGGTACTTGGCAATCTCTATCTCCATGTTGTCGGAGATGCCCTCGTACTTCTCTATGCGCGAGAATGCCTTTACGAACTTGGCCTCGTCCTTCTCGTGTACCAGGTCGCGCACCAGGTCGAACATCCGCTGTATGCGCACGCCAAACTGGTGTATCTCCTTCTGTGCCTCCAGCACGGAGAGTTCCGGGGTCTTCATGATGCCGGTGGTGATGAAGCGCAGGCGGAAGTCCTCCTCCTCGCCCTCGGCTTTCTTGGGCTTGATGATGCGGCACACGAGCTTCTCTATCTGCGGAATGAACCAGATGAGGATGGTGGTGTTGGCCACGTTGAAGCAGGTGTGGAAGGCAGCGAGCACGAACGACAGCTTGGCGGCGTTCTCGAGGAAGCCCGGCTGGCCTTTCATTATGGTGTTGTCATAGCCCACGAGCGTGCATACCAAGTCGACGAAGGGACGGAACACCAGCAGTATCCACACCACTCCGAAGACGTTGAAGAACATATGGGCGAAGGCTGCGCGGCGCGCCTGCGTGTTGGCTGTCATGGCAGCGAGGTTCGAGGTTACGGTGGTGCCTATGTTCTCGCCCATGACGAGGGCAATGCCCTGATAGATGGGGAGCACGCCGCTGGAGCAGAGTATCATGGTGATGGCCATGACGGCAGCCGACGACTGCACGCAGAGCGTGAGCAGTCCTCCGAGCAGCAGGAAGCTGATGGTCGTGAGGAAGCTGTCTGGGTCGAACGAGCTGAAGAAGTCGAGCACGGCCTGATTGTCTCCGAGGTGCATGTCAATGCCCGTCTGGCGCAGCGTGCCCAGTCCGAGGAACATGAAAGATATTCCGAAGAGGAAGTCGCCTATGTATCGCTTCTTCTTACTGTAGATAAGTATGATTGCAATGAAGAACGCCGGGTAGACAAAATCGGTGATGTTGAACGAGAATCCCGCCGACATGATCCATGCGGTGAGGGTCGTTCCGATGTTTGCTCCCATGATTACTGAGATGGCCTGGGCCAGAGTGAGCAGGCCGGCGTTGACAAACGAGACGGTCATCACGGTCGTGGCGGTCGACGACTGCACGGCTGCGGTGACGAACATTCCCGTCAGCATACCCGTGAAGCGGTTGGTGGTCATGGCCTGGAGCACGTGGCGGAGCTGCGAACCGGCCATCTTCTGGAGGCTTTCGCTCATCGACTTCATACCAAACATGAGAAGTGCGAGCGAGCCTATGAGCTTAAATAGAATCCATACTGACATAAAGATTGTTAGTATTAAGGTTAATATTCGATAATTTTTGCGAGAGTTATTTTATTTTTATTACTTTTACCGATGATTTAATCAAAAGGATATTTCACTAAAAACCTCTCTTTGTTATGGTAAAGAATGAAAAGAATTCGGTTGAAATCCGTTGCAAAAATAATGAAAAAACTATAAAAGTCGACATCGGAAGCACACTTTATGATGTTTTTCAGCAATTAAATTTGCAGATGGACTACGGTCCGGTGAGCGCAAAGGTGAACAACAAGGTCGAGGGACTGCACTACCGAGTCTACAATCCCAAGCTTGTAGAGTATCTCTCGCTCAGCTCTGAAAGCGGCATGAGGGCCTACACGCGCACCCTTTTCTTCGTTCTTGCAATGGCCGTGCGCGACCTCTATCCCGAGGGAAGGCTGGTGATAGGCGTTCCCGTGAGCAATGGCTACTATTGCGAGCTGGTCTTGGGCTGCGAGGTTACGCCCTCGGTGGTGGCCGACATAGAGCAGCGCATGAGGCAGATAGTGGCTGCCGCGCTGCCCATCCACCGCCACGAGGTGCCCACCGAGCAAGCCATCGACCTGTTCAGCCGCATGGGAAGCACCTCGAAAGTGAAGCTGCTGAAGACCCTTGGCCGTCTCTACACCTTATATTACGAGATAGACGGCTACGTGGACTACTTCTACGGCACGATGCTCACCAACACGTCGCAGCTCACGCTGTTTGCCCTTGAGCCGTTCCGGGGCGGCTTGCTGCTGCGCACTCCGTCGAGGCAAGACCCCTCGCAGCTCGGAAAGGCAGTGGCTCAGGACAAGATGTTCGACGTGTTTCAGGAGCACCACCGCCTGCAGCGGCTGCTGGGCGTGAGCACCGTGGGCGACTTCAACGAGCTGGTGCAGCGCGGAGCCGCCGTCGACGTGGTCAACGTGAGCGAGGCTTTGCAGGAGAAGAAGCTGGCACTGATAGCCGAGCAGATAGTAGCACGCAAGACGGTGAGGATGGTTCTGATAGCCGGTCCGTCGTCGAGCGGCAAGACCACCACCTGCAAGCGCCTCTCGGTGCAGCTGCTGTCAAGCGGCATCAAGCCCATTCCCATCTCGCTCGACGACTATTTCCTTGACCGCGAGCTGTCACCCGTCGACGAACGGGGCGAATACGACTTCGAGAGCCTCTATGCCCTGAACCTTCCGCTGCTCAACGAGCAGATGAACAGCCTGTTCCGGGGCGAGGAGGTGGAGCTGCCGCGCTATGACTTCACTACGGGCAAGAGCCTCAGGAGCGGTCGCCGACTGCGCCTTCACGACAATGAAGTGCTGGTGGTGGAGGGCATCCACGCCCTGAACCCCGAGCTCACGAGCCGCCTGCCTGCCGAGCAACTGTTCAAGGTATATGCCTCTGCGCTGACAACCATCATGCTCGACGACCACAACTACATCCCCACGACCGACAACCGACTGCTGCGGCGCATCATACGCGACTGCAAGTATCGGGGAATGTCGGCTCGCGAAACGCTGCGCCGCTGGCCGTCGGTGCGCGAGGGCGAGAACAAGTGGATATTCCCCTATCAGGAAAATGCCGACGTGATGTTCAACTCAGCCATGATCTACGAGCTGGCAGTGATACGCACGCAGGCCGAGTCGGTGCTCGACAAGGTGCCGGAGAACTGCGACGAGTATGCCGAAGCCTACCGCCTGCTGAAGTTCCTGAGGTATTTCGAGCCGCTCGAACCCGGTGCGCTGCCCCCAACATCGTTGCTCAGGGAGTTCCTCGGAGGGTCTACGTTTAGGTATTAGTGGTATGAGTGCTGATTGTTGTATAAGTCCCATTAAGTTCTTGCTGGCAGGCTTCCTGCTCCTCCTGCTGAGCGGCTGCAACAAGGCTGGCAAGCCCGCCGGCGGTGGCGATACGCTCCGTTTCACCAACGACATAGTGCTGCGCACCACCCCGGTGAAGGACCAGGGAGCCAGTTCGCTGTGCTGGGTCTACGCAATGCTGGCCACCATTGAGACCGAACACCTTATGCAGGGCGACTCGGTGAACCTGTCTGCCGACTATGTGGCACGCAACTTCCTGCGCGAGCAGATGCTTCGCAGCATCGTCGTCAGCCATAATGCCCACTCACAGGGCGGGCAGAGAAACCTTTCTTCCCCCCTTGGGGGGACTGAGGGGGGCTTTACCACTCGCGGCACGATGCCCATGCTGCTGCGCCTCATAGAGTGCTACGGGCTGACCCACTATGATGCCTACCACGCACGCCAGGGATGCAACTACAATGTGCTTTGCCGCCGTCTGACGCAGCAGGCGCGCGTCGTTGGCAGCCCGTTGCGCATGATTCACGATGCCGACAGCCTGCTCGACAGCCACATCGGCCCCAAGCCGCTCCATGTCTTTATGCTCGGCTGCGAGTACACTCCGCGCCAGTTTGCCCACAGCGTGTGCCGCCGCGACGAGTATCAGATGCTTACGAGCTATGCCCACCACCCCTTCGGCGAGGCGTTTCCGCTCGAACTTGCTGACAACCGCTACCACGACACCTTCCTCAACCTGCCCATCGACTCGCTCATGGCGCGCCTCGACCGTTCCCTGCGCCAGGGGCATCCCGTATGCTGGGAGGGCGACGTGAGCGAGAAAGGCTTCTCGCAGCAGCGTGGCACGGCACACCTTCAGGACGACAGTCACGCCGCCAGCGACGCAGAACGCCTGCGGTCGATGCTCAGTGGCAAGACCACCGACGATCACTGCATGGCTATCGTCGGCATGGCACACGACCAGCATGGCCGCAAATACTACCTGATGAAGAATTCCTGGGGCACCACTGGCCGTTACCGAGGCTACGTCTATGTGTCGGAAAACTATCTGCGGCTGAAAACCGTGGCATTGGCAATAAGGCAAGAAGATGCCTGAGATGTGGGAAAAAAGTCAGAAAACAAACGTTTTTCTTTGTCAGTTTGCCGTAAAAACCTATTTTTGCAGTTAATTAACGGCATCCTGCCGGTCCGTGAGACCTACGCTGCCGCTACATCGTGGAGATTATCCTATAGGGAGTTGCCAATGATTTCGTACCCAAACTGCGACCCAGGAACGAAACAGAACAGGACCAGAGGCACCGCCACAAGAAAAGTGTGGGCAGTTGTTCCGTCTGTTCTGAGGTTGTCGCAGACCTGGGGAGAGCAGGGCAACGTGTCCACACCTTATTTATATATATACGTCTACACGATTCTATATACAAAAACAAAATAACAAAAAGCCTAATGTCACACAGTGCAAAGGTAATGCATATAAACGCTATAGAGTTGAAAAAATCGTTCAAAAGCTGCAAAGAATGTTTCTATATCTTATAGGAAAGTGTAGTTCAAAACACATTCTGCGTGCCTGAGCCAATGTTGTGAGGCCAACTAAAACGAACATTAACTTGATGAAACGGACTTACATTCTAACTCTGCTTGTCGCAATGCTGTTGTGTAGCTGCAATAATGACAAGGACAAACTGCTTATCGGTGTGTCGCAGTGTTCGGAAGACATCTGGCGCAACAAACTTAACGACGAACTGCGCATCGGAACATTCTTCCATGACGAGATAAAGCTGGTATTCACCTCGGCCAATGACAACGATGCCACGCAGATAGCCCAAATCGACAGCCTCGTTGCGCTCGGTATCGACCTGCTCATCGTGTCGCCAAACCAGATGGCAACCATCACTCCGGCCATCGACAGGGCCTACGACAAGGGCATACCGGTGATAGTGTTCGACCGAAAAACCAATTCCAAGAAGTTCACTGCCTACATCGGAGCCGACAATCAGCTCATGGGACGCGAGATAGGCGAGTACATAGTCACGCAGCTCAAGGGCACAGGCACCGTCATCGAGATTAAAGGTCTCGAAGGCAGCTCGCCGTCGATAGACCGCAGCAAGGGCTTTGCCGAGGCCATGAGCCGCGCTCCCGGCATCGAGGTGGCGGCCCATCTGCAAGGCGACTGGACCGAGGAGAGCGGCTACAAGGCCGTGAAAGCCTACCTCAAGGCACATCCCGAAACCGTCACAAAGCCAATAGACTACGTCTTCGGACAGAACGACCGCATGGCGATGGGCGCGCGCCGGGCTTTCGAGGAGATGAAGAAGACCAACCCGGCCATGAAGCTGCCGCAGTATTGCGGCATCGACGGACTGCCCGGTTCCAACGGGGGCATCGCGCAGGTAGAGAAAGGACTGCTCGAGGTGTCGTATATCTATCCCACCCACGGCGACAAGGTGTTGGAGCTGGCATTGCAGATACTCGAAAAGAAACCCTACAAGAAGGAGACTCTTCTGCAATCGGCCCTCGTCACGCGCGACAATGCCCACGTGCTGATAATGCAGGGCGAGGAGGCACAGCGTCAGGGAGAATATCTCAACAACCTTCACAACAAGACCATCGAGACCCTGAAGATGCTCGACACGCAGACGACGTTCCTCATTACGATAGTCATCATTGCCGTGCTGCTCATCGCGGCCTTCGTCTATGCCTACTATGCCTACCTCACCAAGGCACGCCTGAGCGACGAGCTGCGCCGCCTCTACGAGAGCGAGCGCCAGATGAAGCAGCAGATGGAGGCTCTGAAGGATGCGCAGATGGACCTCTACACCAACGTTGCCCACCAGCTGCGCACGCCGCTGTCGCTCATCGCCGGCCCGCTGAGCAAGCTGCGCGACTCCGACGAGCTGCGCACAGCCTCCGAAGACACGGCAACGCTGCTCGACGTGATGACCAGAAACACCGACCTGCTCACCTCGCTCGTGGGCAAGGTGCTCGATGCAGAGGCTAAGAAGGACTCTTCGGAGATACTCAAGATGATGGATACGGGAACAATCTCCCCCCCCGATACCGCGTCCGACATCGAACAGTCGCTACATCTCGAACAATTCCAGGCCACCGACACCACTCCGCAGATACTCATAGTCGACGACAATGCCGACATACGCATCTTCCTGCGCTCCATTCTGTCGGCCAAGTACGTCATCTACGAGGCTGAGGACGGCAAGAAGGGCCTCGACATAGCCAACGAGATAGTGCCTGACCTGATTATCTCCGACGTGATGATGCCCGTGATGAACGGCTTGCAGTTCTGCCAGCACGTGAAGCGGAACCTCGTGACGAGCCACATACCCGTCATACTGCTCACCGCACGTGCCATGAGCGCGCAGCAGATAGAGGGTTATCAGCATGGAGCCGATGCCTATATCACCAAGCCCTTCGACCACAATATGCTTATTGCGCGGGTAGAGAACCTTCTGCTCAACCGCGAGAGGCTCAAGAAGTCGTGGCAGGCACCGATTGCCAGCAGCATCGCGCCCGTCGACGAGAAGGAAGACGACCACGCAGCGGAGCAGAAGGTGGATATAGACAATGTCGATGAAATCGGCAAAAACGCTGATGAGGTTGCCACACCGCGCGAAGATGCGTTCCTTGACCGCCTCTACGCCGTCATCGACAGCCATATGCACAACAGCGACATCAGCGTAGAGGATATAGGACTGGAGATTGGGCTCTCTCGCGTGCAGCTCTATCGTAAGGTGAAAGCACTGACCGGCCTATCGCCAGTGGAGCTGATGCGCAAGATACGCTTGAACAAAGCCCGCGAGATGTTGCTCACCACCGAAAAGAATATCAGTGAAGTGGCTTACGAGGTGGGTTTCTCGGCTCCCAGCTACTTCACCAAGTGTTTCAAGGAAGAGTTCGGCCAGCTCCCCAACGAGTTGTTGAGGTGAGCCCCCCCCAACCGTCTAACCTCCTAAACTGTATAGCAGCAAGAAAAAATTGTTCTTTTGTCATTCTGTCTAACTCAAAAGAAGGAGCGTGGTGGACCCTTGATAACGCAACAGAGGCATATTGTTATCACAACAATATGCCTCTGTCTTCTTTTTCAAGAGATGTTTCCTGATACAATCTCTTATTTAAAATAATCTAAACAAAACAAAAACGATGAAAAGACTACCTGATTTACATTAACTTTCAACTATTTCAAAAACAAACTATTAACTATTCAAAACAAAACTATTTATTTCTTTTACTGATGCAAAGGTAATACGAAACACCCCACACCTATGTAAAAAATCGTTCTTTTGATGCTACAGATGTTACCATGAAACAAATTTGCACGTAAATGAAACATTCGTTGCAATCCCCTTTTTACATTAATTATACTTTTGCAACAGAAAGAACAAATTCATTTATTTACTAACCAAAAAAACAAACTCAATGGAAAACATTAGAAGACTGTTTTTTGCCGCTGAAAGGCTCCTTAGGGGCTAGCCCCCTAAGGATAAAGGAATAAGAAATAGAGCCTTGACACAGTTCAATTTACACTACCTACCATTCCACTTCACTAAGTATCCCTCATCCTTCACCCTCATCCTTCACCCTTAATCCTTCATCCTTTATCCTTAAAAAACGGCCACAGACGATAAAATCTGTGGTTTTTATGTGTAATGATACATAAGTACAAGTAAACGAACGTTTTTTTTCAGTCCGTTTGATAATTGTCCACTATCTTTGCGGCATAAAACCATGTACTAACCAAACGTAATTTCGTTACAAATGAAAAACGTATTAACAGCTGTCGCTGCCCTGCTTACTTTCGTAGGTGCCTACGCACAGGAACCCTCCGTGCTGAGCGACAACCATGCAATGCTCAGGCTTGATGCCAGCGCACGCTATCTGCTGCTGCCAATGCAGGAGTCAGAGGAAAATGCCCATGTCAGGGTAATAGTTAATAATAGAGAGGTGAAAACCTTCAACGCACGTCTTGCTGTCAGCAAGTGCGACTACCGCGTGCCACTCGACCTGAGTGAGCTCAGCGGCAAGTCGGTACTGCTTGACATCACCTTCAACGGCAACCGTCACCAGAAGGGTGCCCTCAAGGATTACGTGTGCTGGAAGGAAATGCAGCTCACCGATACCTTCGACGACACCAACGTCGAGGCTTTCCGCCCTGCTTACCACCACACTCCGCGCTACGGATGGATGAACGATCCCAACGGAATGTTCTACAAGGACGGCACGTGGCACCTCTACTACCAGTGGAACCCCTACGGTTCGCAGTGGGAGAACATGACATGGGGCCACAGCACCTCTACTGATCTCGTTCACTGGACACCGCAGCCCACAGCTATCGAAGCCGATGCCATAGGCACCATATTCAGCGGCTCGTGTGTGGTAGACAAGAACAACACCGCCGGCTTTGGTGCCGGAGCGGTAGTGGCTTTCTACACTTCTGCTGCTGCCAACCAGACTCAGAGCATGGCCTACAGCACCGATGGCGGCAAGACGTTCGTGAAATACGACAAGAACCCCATCCTCACGGCTGACATCCCCGACTTCCGCGACCCCAACGTGTTCTGGCATGAGCCTACAGGCCGCTGGATACTTATCCTTGCTGCCGGTCAGGAAATGAACATCTACTCTTCGGCCAACCTGAAGGATTGGAAATACGAGAGTTCGTTCGGCAAGGAGTATGGCAACCACGGAGGTGTATGGGAATGTCCCGACTTGTTCGCTCTCAACGTAGAGGGTGATAACGGCTCTACAGCCGACAAGAAGTGGGTGCTGCTCTGCAACATCAATCCCGGTGGACCCTTCGGAGGCTCAGCCACGCAGTACTTCGTAGGCAGCTTCGACGGTCACAAGTTCACCTGCGAGAGTTCGCCCAAGGTGACTAAGTGGATGGACTACGGCAAGGACCACTATGCCACCGTCAGCTTCAGCAATGCTCCTGACGGACGTGTCGTTGTGCTGCCGTGGATGTCGAACTGGCAGTATGCCAACCAGGTTCCCACCCACCAGTTCCGTTCGGCCAACGGCATAGCCCGCGAGATGGGGCTGTTCACCTATAACGGCGAGACCTATGTCAGCAGCACACCCGTCAAGGAGATGGCTGCTGCCCGCGGCAAGAAGCTCAGCAAGCCTTCATCGGCCTGCGAAATTGTAGTAGACGTGAAGTCGTCGGCACAGATAGTGCTCAGCAATAGCAAGGGCGAGCAGGTCACTATGAACTATGATGCACCTGCCAACACCTTCACCATGGACCGCACCAAGAGTGGCGACAGCTCGTTCAGCGATGCTTTTGCTGCTAAGACGGTCGCTCCTACCTACGGCAAGGTGAGCCAGCTGCGCATCTTTGTAGACAAGTGCAGCATCGAGGCCTTCGATGCCAAGGGCAAGATGGCCATGACAAACCTTGTATTCCCCTCAGAGCCGTACACTACACTCAAGGTGAAAGGCGGCAAAGCAACAATCTACGAACTTAAATAACCAATACAGATATGAGCAAGACAAGTAAATTAACTCTCATCCCCGTGATGCTCTGCTTCTTTGCAATGGGCTTCGTTGACCTTGTGGGCATCGCCTCAAACTACGTGAAAGAAGACCTCGGCCTTAACGACGCAACGGCCAACATCTTTCCGTCATTAGTGTTCTTCTGGTTCCTAATCTTCTCAGTGCCTACGGGTATGCTGATGAACAAGATTGGCCGCAAGAAGACAGTTCTGCTGTCGCTTGTTGTCACCGTGGTATCGCTGCTGCTGCCAATCTTCGGCGAGACATTCGAGATTATGCTCGTGGCTTTCTCGCTGCTGGGTATCGGCAACGCACTGATGCAGACCTCTCTCAATCCGCTCGTTTCGTCGGTGCTCAAGGGTGGCAACCTCGCTTCTACTCTCACCTTCGGACAGTTTGTCAAGGCTATCGCTTCGTTCATGGCTCCCTACATCGCCATGTGGGGCGCATCGGCCACCATCCCCAGCTTCGGCCTTGAGTGGCGTGTGCTGTTCCCCATCTATATGATTATCGGTGTTGCAGCAACGCTGCTGCTCGGAGTGACTCCCATCGACGAGCCGCAGATGGAGGGCAAGGCTTCTTCCTTTGCCGACTGCTTCCGCCTTCTGGGCAAGCCCATCGTGCTGCTGTCGTTCCTCGGCATCATGTGCCACGTGGGTATCGACGTGGGTACTAACACCACAGCCCCCAAAATCCTCATGGAGCGTCTGGGCATGACTCTCAACGATGCCGCTTTCGCAACGTCGCTCTACTTCATCTTCCGTACCGTAGGCTGTCTCACCGGTTCGTTCTTCCTCCGCATAATGAACAACCGCACGTTCTTCGTTATCAGCGTGGTGATGATGACCTTGTCGATGGCAGGTCTCGCCGTAGGCACTGAGAAGTGGATGCTTTACACCGCCATCGCCCTCGTCGGCTACGGCAACTCAAACATCTTCTCGCTCATCTTCGCTCAGGCACTCACCTCTATGCCCAAAAAGCAGAACGAGGTATCGGGACTGATGATCATGGGTCTCTTCGGCGGAACGGTGTTCCCCTTGCTCATGGGCTTCGCCAGCGATGCAATGGGTCAGCTTGGTGCGGTTATCGTGATGACCGTAGGCGTTCTTTACCTCTACACCTATATTAAGCGCATCAGACACTAAAGCAAACACCTCTTCCCACGCCCTCACGGGGTGGGGAGAGGCTTCTTATTTATACAGAATCATCAAACCTTTAAGAAATAATCAAAAACAATTTAAGCTATGGAAGATAAGAGAATGATAGTAGGACTGGGCGAAGCACTGTGGGACGTGCTGCCAGAGGGTAAGAAACTGGGTGGCGCACCTGCCAACTTTGCCTATCACACGGGTCAGTTCGGACTCGACACACTGGCAGTCAGTGCCCTGGGCGAAGACCGCCTCGGCGACGAGACCATTGCTGCCATCGAGGAACAGGGACTCAACTACATGATGCCGCGCGTGCCCTATCCAACAGGTACTGTGCAGGTGACACTCGACGACGAGGGCATACCTGCCTACGACATCAAGGAGAACGTGGCATGGGACAACATCCCCTTCACCGACGAGATGAAGGCTGTGGCTCAGAACTGCCGCGCCGTGTGCTTCGGTTCGCTCGCTCAGCGCAACGTTGTCAGCCGCGAAACCATCAAGAAGTTCCTCAGTACCACTCCCGACGACTGCATGAAGATATTTGACATCAACCTCCGCCAGAACTTCTACACCAAGGAAGTTATCGACGACTCGCTGCATCTGTGCAACGTGCTCAAGATCAACGACGAAGAGCTTGTTGTGATAGGCCGTATGTTCGGCTATCCCGGCCTCGATATGCAGGACAAGTGCTGGTTGCTGCTTGGTAAGTATAACCTCGACATCCTCGTGCTCACCTGCGGTGTCAACGGCAGCTACGTGTTCACTCCGGGTTCAATGTCGTTCTATGAGACTCCCAAGGTTGAGGTGGCCGACACTGTCGGTGCCGGTGACTCTTTCACGGGTACGTTCTGCGCCTGCATACTCAAGGGCAAGAGCGTGGCCGATGCTCACCGCATCGCCGTTGATGCCAGTGCGTTCGTATGCACCCAGAAAGGTGCCATGCCTAAGCTTCCTGACACCATCCTCAACGCTTGAAACTGACCGCGTAGAGTTCACAGACAACTCGATAGCAAAGGGATATGCCGTCGCTGGCATATCCCTTTATTGTATGCCCCCTCAGGCCACCATGAAGCCCCCTCGGTCCCCCCATGGGGGGAAGTGCTGCTGAAGGGGGGAGTTTGTGCTCCCCTACCAAGGGAGGGGTTGGGCCTGCAATGTGGGCCACATTACTTTGCGAGTGCTATGCAGATGATTTTCTCCAGATAGTTGTCTGTCAGCAGTGGCCACTTTGTCAGCGACTGGCTGGCGTGCTTGGCTGTGGTTTCCGGCAGGCTGTGGCTTTGTTCGAGGAGCATCATCAGCGGCAGAAGAGCCTCGTGGCGGACAGGATTTTTCAGCGAAAGGGTCAGATTTTTACCGAATTCATCGGCAGTAACGGGGGCGAGGGCACTGCCTGAAGCGCCGAAGCAGATAGCGAGCTGCCCTAACCTTGGTGGCTGCTGATGGCATATCACCGCACGGTGGGGCAGCGGCTCTGCCGTGGCGAGCTGCCCGACGGCTTCGGCAACGAGGTCCACTGGCGACAGGTCTATTGCCGTCTGTGCCGCCTCACGAGGATAGCAACCCATCATGGCGAGTGCTCTCAGGAGCATGAAGAAACCGTTTTCGGTGCTGTCGGGCACGAACAGGCCGTCGCTGATGCGCGGCATGAGGTTGCCTACACGGGCTATGCAGGCTTGCAGACCACGTCCGGCTGCGTTGCCCACCACTTCCTCAGACTCTATCTTCGATGCCACGTACTGCGAGAGAGCCGTGCCGCTGCTGCCTGCACTCGTTGTCGATAAGTGGATAAGCCTTGCACCCGTTTCGATGCAGTAGTCTGCCACGGCTTGCGTACCGTCCACGTTCGTTGTGCGTATGCTGTTGCCCGTGGCATACTGCCTTATGTCGGCGGCGCAGTGTATCACCGTACCCACACGTGGCAGGTTTCCGGCTGATGGCAGCTGGCGAATGTCGCCCACGACGACTCTCAGCCTGTCTGCCGTGAGGCTGTCGCGGTCGGTGGCGAAGTAGTGTGTCATGGTCTGCCGCAGGCGTTGCTGTGGATCGATAGAGCCTTTGTTCCTCACCAGGCAATACACGGTCTGGTCGGTGTTGCGCAGCAGCCAGTGTGCCACATGAGCCCCCAGCAGTCCTGTCGCGCCCGTGACGAGATAGCCTTCGCCACTCGGCGCAGATGCTGTTGCGGTCTTTTTGCAGGCAGGTTGCCTGTCGGCAGGCGGCCCGTTGGTGGGCGTGACGGGTTGTGGGCTGCTTTCTGGCAGAGTGAGCAGAGCCATCTGCCGTGGTGTGGGATGGCTGAACAGCTGTGCATAGCTGAGCTTTCTGCCCCTGCGTGCCGCCTCTATCTGCACATCAACCACCTTCAGCGACGTGCCGCCGCTGAGGAAGAAGTCGTCGGTGGCACCTATGCGAGAGCCTCCGAGCACACTTTGCATGATGTCGCACCACAGTCGTTCCTCGTCGTTTGCTGGCTCCACGTAGTCCGTCAGCGGTGGCGGAGCGGTGGTGGGAAGCCTCTTGCGGTCTACCTTACCGCTGCTGCTCAGTGGCAGCGTGTCCATCTGTTGCCATGCCGACGGCACCATGAATGTAGGCAGATGGGCCTGCACATGGCGCATGAGCATAGGCGGTGGCAGCTGGCTGTCGGCACTGTAGAAAGCGCAGAGCACACTGTCGTCACCCCTTGCGGCCAGTGCGACGGCCACGTTTGTCACCTGCGGCACCTGCATTATCACCCGCTCCACCTCGGTGGGCTCTATGCGGTAGCCGCGGAGCTTCAGCTGCTGGTCGCGCCGACCCATGAATTCCAGTTCGCCGCGTGCGTTCCATCGGGCCATGTCGCCGGTGCGATAGACCGTCAGGTCGGCGAAAGGCACCCCGACGAACTTCCGTGCCGTCAGTTGCGCGTCGCCAAGATAGCCCGATGCCATCTGCGGCCCTGCGAGGCACAGCTCTCCCACGGCTCCACGAGGCAGCAGCTGCAGGTCGCAGTCCACGACATAGGCCGCACAGCCTGCCACAGGACGGCCTATGGGCACCTCGTCGTAGCGGTGCGAGGGGCTGAGGCGGTGCCAGGTGGCATCTACAGTGAACTCAGTAGGGCCATAGGTGTTATATATAATAGGTATGGTGGTGCGGGGGCAGCGTGTCAGTTTCTCTCCGCCCAGACACAGATAGTCGGGACTTATGCGTCCTCTCTCGGCGAGCATGAGGCCGAGCGAGGTGGTGAAGCAGCCGCCGGTGATGCGGTGCCGGTTGAGAAACTGCTCCAGACGGGGCAGGTCGCGCCTTGCCTCCTCCGGCACGATGTATAGCGTTCCGCCCACGGTGAGCACGGGGAACAGGTCCTCCACCGATGCGTCGAAGGCAAACGACGAGTGGCAGGCTATGCGGCTGCGCTCTGACAGGTGCCATTCGTGGCGGATGAAGCATACGAGGTTGAGCAGTGCGCAGTGCGAAACGACCACCCCCTTCGGCTTACCCGTGGAGCCGGATGTGTAGATTACGTATGCTGCATCAGCCGTTTTTCCGTCGGCTTCGGCCATCATCTGCTGTCGGCGCGGCTCTGGTTCGTCGGGTGCGACGGGCATATATGCCGCTCCCAGCAGCCATAGGGCAAGGACGTCGGCCACGAACGAGCGGTTGCGCACAGCCGTCAGTGGTACCACCATGCCCTTTCCTATGCCTCGTGCAGCCAGCTCCGAAGCCCTCTCCCGGGCAAGGGCAGTCAGCTCGCGGTAGTTTATGGTGCCTTCGCTGTCGCTTACTGCCGGGCTGTCGGGGGTGCTGTCGGCTTGTCGAAGTATCATCTTCAGGGTGCTGTCCGTCGGGTCGTAGTCCGTCGGAGCACTCTGCGAGAGTTCCATTATCTGTCTCTGCTCGTCGGTCGAGGTCAGTGCAAGGTCTGCAAGGGTGGCGTTTCTGCCGTTGCAGATGCCCTTCACGCAGGTGGCAAATGCGCGTGCCAGCATCTGCAGGCGTGCCATGCTGTAGTAGGCTTCGCTTGAGTCGAAGCGCAGCTCGTAGGCTCCCGGCACCACATAGACCATGCATCCGAGCGAGTTTTTCACCCTTCCCTGATGCAGCTGAACACCTGTCGACAGCTCGCCGTCCAGTTCGGTGTGCTCGCTTATCTGGCTGCTCTGGAAGCCGAAGGTGACATTAGGCACCACCCCGAGGTCGCGGCAGAAGTGGCTGAAGGGGTAGCAGTGGTGGCGCACGCTGGCTGTCAGCTGGCTGCGGAAGCTGCCCACGAATTGCCTGATGGCTGTCTGCGGCATGACATCGGCCACTATCGGCACCGAGCGCACAAACATTCCGTAGGCATCGGCCACGCGTCGGGTGAAGCGTCCGTGGTTCAGACAGAAGAAAGCCGCGCGCCTCTGGTCCGACAGCCGGGAGAGCATCAGGCTGAAGGCAGCCATGAAGAGCTCGTTGGCGGTGGTGCCGTTGCTTGCGCACCACTCGTCGACTATGTTGGCATCCACCTGTTCCGAGGCGTTGACCCACTGTCCCCAGGGCTCAGAAACCTCCGCTGCCAGACTGGTGAACGCCACTCCGCTGAAGTGTTCGGCATAGTAGGCTTTTGCCCGCCGATAGGCTTCCGAGCCGAAAGCAGCCTCTTCTTCCAGCGCATAATCGTACATGGAGAGCCCTGGCAGCTTCTTTCTGTCGATGGAATCGGGCTTTTTGCCCTGCCTCATCAGCCTCTGTCGATGATAGGCAGCAGGCAAGTCGCGCCCCATGAAGTTGCGTGCTATGGTTATTCCGTCGGCAATGGTGTGGCTGAAATCGCAGAGAAGATAGGTGTGGATAGGTGTTTCGACAATCTCGAAACGGCATAGTGGTGAGTCGCCGTAGGGCTCGAAGGGTCGCACAAAATCGTGGGCAATGTAGTGCTGGGCCTGCTGCTCGCTCATCTTCCGGCGCACTATGGGTATTGTCAGCGCCTTGTCGCAGAACTGTCGCGGCTCGCCGTGTGGTCCAGGAGTGAAGCGCGTGCGTAGCTCCGGGTGGTCGTCGATGACCTCGCGGAGGGCATCGGCCAGCACGTCGCCGCTGATATGCTGCGAGAAAGGCATGTAGGAAGGCAGGTTGTAACCCGTTGTCGACGGTTCGGTTTCCCATGCCAGAAATATCCCCAACTGGGATTGCAACAGGGGAAAGGTGGTCATTGCTTAACTACTTTCTTCCCATTCACGATATACACGCCAGGTGGCAGCAACTCGTAGTCGTGCTTGTTGCGGCCCACGGCCACGCCCTGCAGGTTGTAGATGGTGGTGTCTGGAGTTTTTTCAGAGTGGTTGATGGTGTCTATGTCGGTGCTTGCCGTTACCTCGATGGGCAATAGTGTGGCGAGTTGAAGGGCTTCGCCGCCCACCGCAGCAGCCTTGTAGCTGAGCGTAGCCTTGTCGAGGGCAATGGTGTGGGCACCCGTAGGGCAGTCGACAGTAGCCTCGAGAGCTATCGTCAGCAGGTCGGTGGTGGTGGGAGCAGCCGGGCTGAGGCTTATGGCATAGCTGTTGTCCGACAGCTTGCGGCACGATGGCGAGCCGTCGCCCGTGGTCTGTGCCACGATATAGTTGCCCTGATTGTCGGTGGCTATGGCTATTCCCTCGGGAAAGGTCAGCTGCAATTCGTTGGCGGCAAGCATCAGCGACCCTGTCTGGCCCACGGTCAGCATCTGGCGGCAGCCTTGCTCTATCGTCAGGGCATGGCTTTGCAGACCATATTCCTCGGCATTGACGAAACCGCCCCAGCCCGTGCTGCCCATGTAGGCAGCCTTCTGGCCTATGGGCACCAAGAGGCGCGCTGTGGCTTGCTGCTCGGTGAGGAAGTTGCTGCCCTCGGGCGGAGTGCCACCACATACCACCTGCTGCAAGTTGCGGCATCCGGCGAACGCCTCACGGCCAATGGCGGCAATGCTGCGGGGCAGGCTTATCTCGCTCAGGGCAGTGCAGTCGAGGAATGTCCAGGGGTCTATCTCTGTGAGCGTTGCGGGCAGCGACAGCTGGCTGAGCCCCTCCGAGCGCAGGAAGGAGCCGTGGCCGATGGCGGTGATGCCCTCGGGCATGAGGTAGTGGCCGCTGCGGGCATTGGGATAGTAGAGCAGCTGTGTGCAGTCGTGGCTCAGCAGCACTCCGTCGCGCGAGCTGAGCGAGCCGTTGGCATGGTCGACGAGTATTTCCTCCAGACCGTCGCAGAACACGAAGGGATTGCTTGCCACTCGCGAAAGGTTCTCGGGAAGGGTCACTGAGCGCAGCTTGTTGCTGCCGTAGAACGCCTGCAAGCCTATCGAGTCGACCGTCGACGGCAGCCGGTAGCTGCCCTCTCTGCCGCCCGGGAAAGCCACCACGCGCGTGCCGTCGGCTGTGAGCAGCACGCCGTCGACCGACTTGAAGCGGCTGTTTCCCGCCTCCAGGTAGATGCCTTCCATAGCCTCGCAGAAGCTGAACGCCCCTTCGCCCAGCTCCTCGAGCGAGGCGGGGAGAGTCACTTGGCGCAGCGAGCCACACTCGCTGAAGGCCCACAGCCCTATCGCCGACAGCCCGGCAGGCAGGCGAATGGCCGAGAGCTTCTTGCAGCCGTAGAACGATGCCTGGCCGATGCGGCGCACGCTGCTGGGCAGGCTCACCTGTTCCAGGTTGGCGCAGTGGCAGAACGCCCACGGCCCGATGGTGGTGATGCCCGATGGAATGGAGTAGATGTCGTCGCAGCCGGCAGGGTAGGCCAGCAGCGTGAGGCGGTCTTTGCTGAACAGCACGCCCGAAAGGCTTGAATAGTTGCTGTTGTCCTGTGCCACGCTGATGGCCTTCATGCTGCTGCACGCCACGAAAGCCTCGTCGCCAATCGACGTTACCGAGGCCGGGATAGTTATCTCCGTGAGCGACCGGCAGCCGTAGAAGGCAGCGTCGCCGATGGTCAGCAATCCTTCGGCGAGGCTGATGCTCAAGAGCCTGGGACACGAGGCAAAAGCCTGCTGGCCTATGGTGCGCAGTGTGCCGGGCAGCTTCACTCCCGAAAGCGACAGGCAGGCGTTGAACGCTTTTTGCCCGATGGCAGTCACGCTGAGCTGCTGGCCGTCGACTTCCACGCTCTCTGGTATGACGATGTAGCCCGTGTAGGGCTCATCGCCCTGCACCACTGTAAGCTCACCGCCGTCGATGTCGTAGCAGAGTTGCCCCACCTTGACGTCGTAGGCCCGTGAAAGCATGGCGAAAAGTATGCAAAGGAGTGTCGTTGCTGTTCGTCTCATTTCGGTTAGATAGATTTAGGTGAGGGGGAAGCCTCCCTCAGTTCCCCCTTGAAGCCCCCCTCAGTCCCCCCGTTGGGGGGAAGAAAAACCTCTCTCCCCTCCCTTGGGGAAAGGCTACGGGTTCTTGCTCATGCAAGCGAACAAAGTTCGAGCGGGCGAGCTTTGCTCGGGAATGGGGTGGGGGTGGGTGCTTTACTTGTTCAGCTTCCATGTGGCACCATCCTTGGTGTCCTTCACCTCGAAGCCGGCCTGAGCCAGTTCGTCGCGTATGTGGTCGCTCGTTGCCCAGTCCTTGGCGGCCTTGGCCTTGGCCCTCAGTTCGAGCACCATGTCGACCACTTTGCCGAACGCTTCCTCGCGTGCCTCGCTGCCAGAGTTCTGCGAGCCTTGCAGACCAAGCAGGTCGTGTGCAAAGAGGCGCATCGTTTCGGCAAGCTCGCTGAGGTCGTCGCTGCTGATGGTAGCCTTGTGGTCGACAAGCTTGTTCACCACCGAGCAAGCCTCGAACAGGTGGCTTATCACCTGCGGAGTGGCCAGGTCGTCGTTCATGGCGTCGTAGCACTTCTGCCGCAGCTCGGTGGCTGTGGTGTGGGTCTCGCCGTCGGAGCTGGCCGAAGGCTGTATGCGGTCGAGGTCGTGCAGTGCGGTGAGCAGGCGGTCGAGTCCCCGCTCGCTGGCCGAGAGTGCCTCGTCGGAGAAGTCAACGGTGCCGCGGTAGTGGGCCGAGAGAATGAAGAAGCGTATCGTCATGGGCGAGTAGGGCTTCGAGAGCAGCTTGTGGTCGCCCGTGAAGAACTGTTCCAGGGTGATGAAGTTGCCGAGCGACTTGCCCATCTTCTGTCCGCCGATGGTAATCATGTTGTTGTGCATCCAGTATTTCACCATCGGTTCGCCCTGCGAAGCCACGGCCTGTGCTATCTCGCACTCGTGATGGGGGAAGACGAGGTCCATTCCGCCGCCGTGGATGTCGAAGCGGCGGCCCAGATACTTGCGTCCCATGGCCGTACACTCGCAGTGCCAGCCCGGGAAACCGTCGCTCCAGGGCGACGGCCAGCGCATGATGTGCTCGGGCGAAGCCTTCTTCCACAGTGCGAAGTCGGCCTGATGGTGCTTCTCGCCCACGCCGTCGAGCTCGCGCGAGGCATCCTTTATGTTCTCGAGCGTGCGGCCAGAGAGCACTCCGTAGCGGTATTTCTGGTTGTAGGCTTCAATGTCGAAGTAGATGCTTCCGTTCGACTCGTAGGCAAACCCGTTGTCCATAATCTGCTTCACCAGCTCTTCCTGCTCGATGATATGTCCCGTGGCATGGGGCTCTATGCTTGGGCGCAGCACGCCGAGGGCATCCATTGCCTTGTGGTAGCGGTTGGTGTAGTACTGTGCTATCTCCATCGGCTCGAGCTGTTCGAGGCGTGCCTTCTTGGCTATCTTGTCCTCGCCCTCGTCGGCATCGTGCTCCAGATGGCCCACGTCGGTGATGTTACGCACGTAGCGCACCTTGTAGCCCAGGTGGCGGAGGTAGCGGAAGAGCACGTCGAAGGTGATTGCCGGGCGCGCATGGCCCAGATGGGGGTCGCCATAGACGGTGGGACCACACACGTACATGCCCACGTGGGGCGGATTGATGGGCTCGAAACGCTCCTTCGAGCGGCTAAGGGTGTTGTATATCAATAGCGGTTGCTGCATCATTGTATTATTATTATGTTTCACTTACGTTTAGTTTATCGCTCGCAAAGTTACGACTAAGCGAAGACAGAGCAAAAAATAATAACCAAAAGTTGTTGTTTTTTTGCTTTGTTGAGCGAAAGTAACTTATATGAAGTTTGGCAGAGAGTGGGTAATAGGGCATAAAGGGCTTATAGGGCTTATGAGGCTTATAGGACTTATGGGCCAGACCTATAAGCCCTATAGCAAGGTAATATGGCTCATATTACTTTGCCTCGTGGTGCTTTTTATCTGCTTTATTGCCAATATATTGGAAAAAAAACGTACCTTTGCGCACTGTAATTCTATCAACACACAATGGCTTACTCACGGATAACTGCCGCCGAAGCTGCGGCAATGATCAACGACAAAGACACTCTTGCTCTTTCGGGCTTCACTCCCAGTGGGTGCCCGAAGGCCACTTTCCGGGAACTTTCTAAGCGTGCCAGGCTGCTCCACGACCGTGGAGAGGAGTTCGGCGTGGGCATACTCACCGGCGCTTCCACCTGCCAGAGCATCGAAGGCGACATGGCTGCGGCGGGCGCACTGCGCTTCCGCGCTCCCTTCAGCACCAACAAGGACTTCCGCCAGCATACCAACCTGGGCGAGATAGAGTATGAGGACATGCATCTGGGCCACATGGCCGAGCGGCTGAGGCGCAACTTCTACGGCGAAATAGACTGGGCCATCATCGAAGTGAGCGACATGGTCGAGGGACAGGACATCTGCAAGGCTTACCTGACCTCTGCCGGAGGCATCGCCGCCACCATAGTGCGGCTCGCCAAGCGCATCATCATCGAGCGCAACAGCTTCCACAGCCCCAACTCGCGCCTGCTTCACGACACGTTCGAGCCCATGGAGTGCGGCTTCGGACGCCAGCCCATCCCGGTGCTGTCGCCCTACGACCGCGTGGGCGACAACTTCATAGCCATCGACGCATGGAAGATAGCCGGCGTGGTGGAGTGCAACATCCCCGAAGAGGCTCGTAGCTTCAACGAACCCGACGAAGCCACCACGCAGATAGGCCAGAACGTGGCCGAGCTGTTGGCTGGCGATATGCGCGCAGGACGCATACCGAGCCAGTTCCTGCCCATACAGAGCGGTGTGGGAGCCACGGGCAATGCCGTGTTCAAGGCATTGGCAGCATCGCCGCTTATCCCGCGCTTCCACGTGTTCAGCGAAGTGGTGCAGGACGCAGCCATACACTATATGATGGAGGGCAAGATCATCAACGCCTCGGCAACGGCCATGACCGTCACCAACGAGCAGCTGAAGCTGGTCTACGACAACATAGACTACTTCTCGAAGCATCTCACCCTGCGACAGAGCGAGATTGCCAACTCGCCCGAGGTGATACGCCGCCTCGGTGTGATAGCTCTGAACACCGCTCTGGAGTGCGACATCTACGGCAACGAGAACTCGAGCCACGTCTGCGGCTCGGCGCTGATGAACGGCATAGGCGGCTCGTGCGACTACGAGCGCAACGGCTACATCTCGATATTCACCACTCCCTCTACTGCCAAGGGCGGAAAGATTTCGGCCATCGTGCCCATGTGCTGCCACGTGGACTCCACGGAGCACGACGTGGACATCATCGTCACCGAGCAGGGCGTGGCCGACCTGCGCGGAAAGGGTCCGCTGCACCGCGCCCACGAGATAATAGAGAACTGTGCGCATCCCGAATACCGCCCGTTGCTGCGCGACTATGTCAAGCATATTGCTCCGCGAGGCCACGAGCCGCAGTCGATGCAGGCTGCACTGGCCTTCCACGACACCTATCTGCGCAAGGGCGATATGCGCCTGACCGACTTCTCTGAGTATCTAAAGTAATGCGGGTAAAGTAATATGACTCATATTGGTCAGTAATATGGCCCATATTGGTCAGTAATATGGCCCATATTACTTTGCTGCCGCTACCATATTGGTTTTCTGCAACTACGTGGGTGCTATTCTGAAAAGGGCTGATTGATTTGGCTTTGTCTTTGGTTTACACTACCTTTGCAGCCGATAAAGAGCATTGGCATGAAGAAACTATATATTGAAACCTACGGTTGCCAGATGAACGTTGCCGACTCCGAGGTGGTTGCCTCGGTGATGAAGATGGCTGGTTACGAAACAACTGACAGCCTCGACGAGGCCGATGCCGTGTTCCTCAACACGTGCAGCGTTCGCGAAAATGCAGAAAACAAGATTTACAAGCGCCTCGAGGCCCTTGCTGCGGTGAAGCGCAAGAGGAAAAGCCAACCCCAAACCCACCCCCAACCCCTCCCCAAGGGAGGGGGGAGTGACGCTTCTTCTGCCAAAGGGGAGGCTGAAGGCGGCATCTCCACCCACGGGGCGGCCAATGGCGGCAATCTTATCATCGGCGTGCTGGGCTGTATGGCCGAGCGGGTGAAGGACGACCTGCTCGAAAACCACCACTGCGACCTCGTTGCAGGCCCCGACAGCTACCTGTCGCTGCCCGACCTGATAGCGCAGGCTGAGCTTGGACAGAAAGCCATCAACACCGAACTGTCGACCACGGAGACCTATCGCGACATCGTTCCGATGCGTCTCCACGGTCAGCGCATAGGCGGCTTCGTGAGCATAATGCGCGGATGCAACAACTTCTGCCACTACTGCATAGTGCCCTACACCCGTGGACGCGAGCGTTCGCGCGACGTAGAGAGCATACTGCGCGAGGTTCAGGACCTTCGCGACCGCGGTTTCAAGGAGGTGACGCTGCTCGGACAGAACGTCAACTCATACCGCTCAGCATCCGGCGTGGGCTTCCCCGAGCTGCTGAGGCTCGTTGCCGAGGCCGCAGCACCCATGCGCGTGCGCTTCACTACCTCGCATCCGAAGGACATGAGCGACGAAACGCTGCGCGTGATAGCCCAGATGCCCAACGTGTGCAGGCATATCCACCTGCCTGTGCAGAGCGGCAGCAACCGAATACTCAAACTGATGAACCGCCACTACACCCGCGAGTGGTATCTGGAGCGCGTGGCTGCCATACGGCGCATAGTGCCCGACTGCTCGATAACCACCGACATATTCGTCGGTTATCACAGCGAGACCGAGGAAGACCACCAGTTGAGCCTCTCGCTGATGCGCGAAGTGGGCTACGACTCGGCCTTTATGTTCAAGTATTCTGAACGCCCCGGCACCTACGCCTCGCGCCATCTGCCCGACGATGTGCCCGAGGAGGTGAAGCTGCGCCGCCTTGCCGAGATGATAGAACTGCAGACCGAGCTCAGCCAGGAGGCCAACCGCCGCGACGAGGGCAAGGTGATGGAGGTGCTCGTAGAGGGTCCCAGCAAGCGCAGTCGCGAACAGCTGTGTGGCAGGACGGGCCAGAACAAGATGGTGGTGTTCGACCGCAAGGGCTATCACACGGGCCAGACAGTGAAGGTGAAGATAACAAGCTCCACCAGCGCAACGCTCTTCGGCGAGGCCCTCTGACCTTTGTTTCTACGGAGATTTGGAGCTGTGGAGTTCTTCTTTTTTTTATCTTGCTGTTATTTCTCTGCGGAGAGTAGGAGCTTAGGAGTCTTAAATCTTTATTTATAAGGAATTACAGATGGGCAGAGAATATACATACAGAGTGCTGTCTTGCGTGTATGAAGTATATAATCAGTTAGGTCCAGGATTGTTGGAGAGCATCTATGAGGCAGCATTGACAAAGGAACTCATGGCGAACGGCTTCAAAGTGGAAAGCCAAGTGGAAGTGCCAGTCTACTATAAAGGTGAGATAATAGCCAGCAATCTGCGCTTAGATTTGATAATTGACCGCAAAATAATAATAAAATAAAGTCAGTAATAGAATATAAAAAGGTATTTGAAAAACAACTCTACACCTATCTGAGACTTATGAACTGCGAAATGGGATATGTAGTAAACTTTAATACAAGCTACTTAAAGGGAAGCATACGGCCAGTTCGTAACCATTTGTATAAGTCAGAGGGGCTGGACGAAGGAGAAAAACAATAAAACCTCCAATTCTCCTAATCTCCGTAGAAAAACAAAAATAAAGAGACAATGAAAGAATTCATACAAGTGCTGAGGCGGTTTGTGCCTCCCTACAAGAAGTTTCTGGGGCTGTCGATATTGTTCAACGTACTTTCGGCGGTGCTCAATATCTTTTCCTTTGCTGCCCTGATACCCATATTGCAGATTATCTTCAAGACCGGCGAGGCACAGCAGGCCGCAGGCTATATGGCGTGGGACTGGAACAACGTGCAGACGGTGGCCATGAACAACATGAACTACTACGTCAGCGGACTCATCGACGACTACGGACAGACGGCCACGCTGCTGATGATAGGAATGTTTCTGGCTGTCACCACACTGCTCAAGACCGGGTGCTACTTCCTCACCTCGGCCATGATAGTGCCCCTGCGCACGGGTATAGTGCGCGACATACGCAACCAGCTCTACGAGAAAATCACCTCGCTGCCGCTCGGTTTCTTCACTTCCGAGCGCAAGGGCGACATCATTGCACGCATGACGGGCGACGTGGGAGAGGTCGAAGCATCGATAATGTCGAGCCTCGATATGCTCTTCAAGAACCCCGTACTTATCATAGCATACTTCACTACGCTGCTCGTCATCTCATGGCAGCTCACTCTCTTCACACTGCTCATTGTGCCGCTGATGGGCTGGATTATGGGCCTTGTTGGCCGAAAGCTGAAGGCGCAGTCGGCACAGGCGCAGCAGATGTGGAGCGACACCATGTCGCAGGTGGAGGAAACGCTGGGCGGACTGCGCATCATAAAGGCGTTCTGTGCCGAGGACAAGATGAACCGACGCTTCGACAACATCAATTCCACCTATCGGCAGAACCTTATCCGAGTGGCTATGAGGCAGTCGCTGGCCCACCCCATGAGCGAGTTCCTCGGCACGGTGATGATTGTCATCGTGCTGTGGTTCGGCGGTCTGCTCGTGCTGAAGTACGAAACGCTCTCTGGTCCCACCTTTATATATTATATGGTGATACTCTACTCCATCATCAACCCGCTGAAAGAATTTGCCAAGGCAGGCTACAGCATACCCAAGGGACTGGCTTCGATGGAGCGCGTAGACAAGATACTGCGGGCCGAGAACACCATCCGCGAGAAGCCTAACCCCACCCACATCGACTCATTCGACCATCAGATAGAGTTCCGCCACGTGTCGTTCCGCTACGGAGAGCAGTGGGTGCTCAAGGACATCAACCTCGTCATACCCAAGGGAAAGACCATTGCGCTGGTGGGGCAGAGCGGCAGCGGCAAGTCGACAATGGTCGACCTGATACCACGTTACTACGATGTGCAGAAGGGAGAGGTGCTTATCGACGGCATCAACGTCAAGGACCTGGGGCTCCACGACCTGCGTCAGCTGATAGGAAACGTCAACCAGGAGGCCATCCTTTTCAACGATTCGTTCCGCAACAACATCACTTTCGGTGTAGACAATGCCACTCAGGAGCAGGTGGAAGAGGCCGCCCGCATCGCCAATGCGCATGAGTTCATCATGCAGAGCGAGGCTGGCTACGACACGTCGATAGGCGACCGGGGTGGTCGTCTGAGCGGAGGACAGAGGCAGCGGGTAAGCATTGCGCGCGCCATTCTGAAGAATCCTCCCATCCTTATACTCGACGAGGCAACCTCGGCGCTCGATACCGAGAGCGAGCGGCTTGTTCAGGACGCGCTGGAAAGGCTTATGAAGACCCGCACCACGGTAGCCATTGCCCACCGTCTGTCGACAATTCGCAACGCCGACGAGATTTGCGTGGTCCACGAAGGAAGCATCGTGGAGCGCGGCACCCACGAGGAGCTGATACAGAAAGACGGCTACTACAAGAAGCTCCACGACATGCAGGCGATATAAATGGCGCTACGCTAATTGAGAATGTATAATGGAAAGCACATATATGACAGTAAAGAACAATATCTTCAGCCGCCTGATGGGCAGCTTCTTCGGCCCTTACATAGCCTTGTTGCTCAACCTGCTGATTGCACTGGGCACCTATTTCGTGGCCCGCGTGGTGTATCTCTTAGAGAACTACAGCTACTTCAGCGGCCATCTCTCGGCCTCATACCTCTGGCAAATCTTCGCCGGAGGATGGATGTTCGACCGTTCGGCCATCGTCTACAGCAACATTCCGTATATCGTGATGATGCTTTTCCCACTGTGGCTGAAGGAGAACAATATATATAATAAGGTGTGCAAGTGGGTGTTCATGGTAGCCAACAGCCTGTGCTTCATCATCAACGTGGCCGACTCCGTCTACTTCCCGTACATCCTCCGCCGCACCACCACCTCCGTGTTTCAGGAGTTTGCCAACGAGCAAGGTGTCGTTGGCAAGACCATTCTCTGGGAGACGGGCAAGCACTGGTACCTCGTTCTGGTTGCCATAGCGGTGATATGGCTCATGGCAAAGCTCTATGTGAAGCCGCGTCTTGACCGCAGCCGCATCATCACCGTGAAGCAGCGACTGGCTCACGGAGCCACTATGTTCTTGCTGCTTGCCGCTTCGGCCCCCCTGTGTGTGGGCGCGTGCCGAGGTGGTTTGGAGAGTGGCGTGCGCCCTATCACCATCAGCAATGCCAACCAATATGTGGAACGGCCCATCGACTGCGCCCTTGTGCTCAACACGCCGTTTGCCCTCATGCGCACGCTGGGCAAGAGTGTGTTCCAGATTCCGGCCTATTATGCCTCGGAAGAGGAGGCTGAAAAGGTGTTCAATCCTATCCAGCAGCTTCATCCCGACCATCCTTTCACAAAGAAAAACGTGGTGATATTCATCGTCGAGAGCTTCGGACGCGAGTATATCGGAGCCTTGAACAAAGACCTTGAGGGCGGTCGCTACAAGGGCTACACGCCCAATGTGGACAAGCTGATAGAGCAAAGCTGCACCTACAAGTACTCGTTCTGCAACGGTCAACAGAGCATAGACGGTATGCCGAGCATACTCTGCGGCATACCGCGCTTCATAAAACCGTTCATCCTGACACCCTCGTCGATGAACACCTACACTGGTATTGCCGGACTGCTGGCCAAGGAAGGCTACCACACGGCCTTCTTCCACGGAGCCAACCGCGGCTCGATGGGCTTCCTGGCGTTCTCAAACAAGATTGGCTTCAAGGAATATTACGGTCGCCAGGACTATGCTGCCGACCCGCGCTTCGGCGGCGATGCCGACTTCGACGACAACTGGGGCATCTGGGACGAGCCGTTCCTGCAATACTTCTGCACCAAGATTGGCGAGATGCCGCAGCCGTTTATGACCTCGGTGTTCACCGTTTCGAGCCACACACCCTACATTATTCCCGAGAAATACAAGGACGTATATCCCGAGGAGGGGCTCATAATGCACAAGTGCATACGCTATACCGACATGGCGATAGGCAAGTTCTTCGAGAAGGCGAAGACCCAGCCGTGGTTCAAGAACACCATCTTCGTGCTCACGAGCGACCACACCAACCTCTCCGACCATGCCGAATACCAGACCGACATGGGCCGCTACTGCTCGCCTATCGTTATCTACGACCCCACGGGCGAGACCGTTGCTCCCGGTATGCGCGACGGTATAGCGCAGCAGATAGACATCCTGCCCACAGTGATGAGCATCCTGGGCTACGACAAACCCTTCCTTTCCTTCGGCTGCGACCTTATGACCACGCCCATGTCGGAGACCTATTCGGTTTGCCATCTCAACGATACCTACCAGTATGCCAAGTATGGCTACGTGCTGCAGTTCGACGGTGAGAAGACCAAAGCAGTCTACTCGCTCGACGACCGGCTGATGAAGCACAACCTTGTGGGCAAGGTGAAAGAGCAGGCGCAGATGGAACGCGAGCTGAAAGCCATCATCCAGACCTATATGTACCGCATGGTGAATGACAAGATGATGCCCTGATAGTGGGGTTCTCACCTCTTATCCCTTTCATTCGCCTGCGGGGCGAAAGAAATGATTTAGCTTCTGCATGGCCTTCTCGAACTCCTTGGGGCGTATCTTGTAGCCGGTGATGGGGTTCAGCCGCCCGTCGGTCACTTCCATCCAGCCCGAACCCTCTTTTGTAAGTATGGTGTCGCCGTCGAGGATGAACGAGTAGTGCAGGTCGTTGCCCACGAAATGCCACGGTCGGGGGCTGCTGTCGCTCAGCGGCAAGCCCACAGAGTAGTCGCCGATGGGGTTCTCCACGCCCATGTGGCGGCTCAGAAGCGTGGGCACTATGTCGTAGTGCGTGGTGCGATAGTCATGCTTTCCGCCTTCCACACCCGGCTCATGCACTATCAGCGGCACGCCAATCTGGTACTGCGAGAAGTTCGACGAGTGGCCCCAGTAGTTCTTGTGGTTCTCGTTATACTCCTGAGCGTGGTCGCCAGTGATGATTACCACCGTGTTCTCCCATAGTCCCTGCGCCTTCAGCTGGGCCACCACCTCGCCTATCATCTTGTCTGTCTGATAGGCCGAGTTGCGGTAGAGGTTCCAGAAAGGTGTGGGATCCATGTCGTTAGACAGCTTTGAGAAGTCGCCATACTCCCACGACGGCGTGTAGCGCGTGAGCAGATGCTTGGGCAGGCTGTATGCGTGCAGCAGGTCGAAGAACAGGAACGCGAAGAACGGACGGCCCTGAGCCTTCAGTTGCGGCAGGTCTTTGATGAACAAGTCTTTCAGGTTCTGGTCGCGCTCGAAGGCCGAATTGCCCGGTGTGTTGCGCCTGATGCCGGGCCACTTGTGGAACAGTATGCGGTGGAAAGGTGGACTTTCGAGCGACGCGCTGGGGTAGGTGCGCAGGTCGTAGTGTCTCCGTGCCAGCACGTCCATGAGCACGGGATTGGCCTTTGTCGTCTCGAACACGGTGAAGTAGTAGGGCTGTATGCCCGTGAACAGGCCGAATACGCCCTGCCGTGTGCCGTTGCTCGAACTCAGGTGGTGCCTGAACCACTGCTCTTCCTGGGCCAGTTGCCACGTCAGCGGCATATTGTCCTCGTTCAGCGAGCGCTTGCTCCACGAGTCTACGAGTATCAGCACGACGTTCTTCATGGCCGTGGTGTCGCTGCTGAGGCGTATCGGATGGAGCGGATAGCGGAAGTTGCCGTCGCCTTGCAGCTGCCCGAGGTCGAGCGACTTGGGCCTCTCGTAGCCCATCTTCTCGAACAGCGTGCTCGTGGAAAGAGGGAAGTAGTAGGGCAGCAGTCGGTTTGCCATGAGCACGGTGCTGTGCCTGAAGAACGAGCCCCAGATGTGTATGCCGTTGGCTCCCACCACGGCTGCGAGCAGCAGACACCCTATCCATGCGCTCAGACGGCGCGGCCCACGGGCGGCAAGCCTGCCGCTGAGCCACCACAGACCCACTGCCGCAGCCACAATGAGCAGCAACAGCAGGCCCTCTTTAAGGTAAAGCCACGGGCTGAAGTCGAATATGTCGCCGGCATGGGGTCCGAAGAACATATTGAGCACAAAGCCGTTGAGGTGGAAACGGTATATTTTATACACCTGCATGTTGATGAATATCACCACCGCCACAAAGCTGACAAGCCCCACGAGCAGCGTTGCGGCCACACGGCGGAGCCGCAACAGCCACAGCGGCAGCACCAATATCCACAGCACAAGGGCCACCACCGCAGCGTGGCAGAGACACGACAGACAGTAGTATGTCCATCCAATGGGGTCGAAAGCCGCCGCCGCACTGTCGCCTATGACGTAGCTTGCCAGCTCTGCGGCAAACAGCAGAGCCGCCATCAGGGCGAAGAGCCATGTGCGGCGCAGCGGTGCTGGTGTACTTAATGATAGCTTCTTCATTTTCTTTGTACTTTTTTTCTATAGGCTTATGGGGTTTATAAGTCATAATAGGCCCTGTAAGTCATATAAGGCCAATAAGTGTTATGAGCCCCTTAGACCTTATGGACTCTATGGGTCATGCTCCGCAGAAAAGTAATATGGCCCATATTACCGACCAATATGGCCCATATTACTGACCAATATGGCCCATATTGCAATCCTGCCCCCAACCCTCCCCAAGGGAGGGGAGCCGGAAAGCTCTCTCATAAGGCTTATAAGACTTATGAGACCCATAAGTCGTCCCCTCATTGGGGGGATTGAGGGGGCTTCTCTTCCCCCCTTGGGGGGGACTGAGGGGGGCTTCTCCACTCCTCCCGGAGGCTGAGCGGGGCTTCTGGCGGTGCCCTTTCAGCCGGGTGAGTGGGTGTCTTTCAGCCTGTTTTCCACCATCCGCATCATGTACTGCTGTATGATAGCCTTCAGCTCAAGC
Source organism: uncultured Prevotella sp. (assembly GCA_900318625.1). GTDB lineage: Bacteria > Bacteroidota > Bacteroidia > Bacteroidales > Bacteroidaceae > Prevotella. The sequence continues at coordinate 7,927 of ONLG01000002.1, read as the reverse complement.
TCCATTCTGGCTTGCTCTTTCACCTTGCCCACCAGGTTGTGCTTCATCAGTCGGTCGCCGATGGCGTACATTCCCACCACCCGCTCGCCGTTGAACTGCATCACGTAGCCGTACTTCACGTATTGGTAGATGCCGTTCATGTAGTTCACTGCCCACGTTTTCTCAGGCGGAGTGTTGAGCAAGTCGCAGCCGAAAGCATTGTAGGGGCGGTCGTATTTCAGGTAGCCGAGCAGCGTGGGCATGATGTCCGATTGCTGCGCAACGCCCTTTCGCTGTCCCGGTTGTAGCTCTCCCGATGGGTCGTAGATGATTATCGATGTGCAGAAACCGCCTATCGCACTTCTATATATGTCGTGGTTCGAGGCATTGGTGTGGTCGCCCGTGAGCACGAAGATGGTGTTCTTGAACCACGGTTGCTGCCTTGCAGTCTGGAAGAAGCGGCGCAGGGCGTTGTCGCTGTAGCGTATGGTCTTGTGTATGGGCAGCTCTTCCTCGCGGTAGATGTTCCTGTATTGTTCGGGAATATGGAATGGATGGTGGCTCGTCAGGGTGAAGAGCGTGGTGAGGAATGGCTGCTTCATGTCGCTCATCTTCATGGCGAAGTATTGCAGGAACGGCTCGTCCCAGATGCCCCACCAGTGGTCGTAGTCGGCCTCGCCGCCCGTGCGAGGGTCGTCGAGGTAGTCTTCCATGCTGTAGCACTGTGCGAAGCCGGTGGTCTTGGTGAAGCCCTGGAAGCCTAATGACGACGCGGTGGCTCCGTGGAAGAAGGCCGTCTGATAGCCCTTGCTGCCCAGACAGTCGGCCAGTCCGCCCAGACGGTTCATGGCTCGCGTGGTGGTGACATACGACTGCACGAACATCGGCAGGCCCGAGAGCGTGGAGGGCATGGCGTCGATGGAGCTGTGGCCGTTGGCAAAGCTGTGTTCAAAGGTGATGCTGTGGTCTATCAGTGAGTCGAGAAACTCGGTATAGCCCTTGTAGTTGGGCAGTATGCCTCGGTTGAGGCTGCCGAAATACTCGCGTGCGAAGCTCTCGAGGATGATCACCACCACGTTTTTGCGGCGCATGGCGGTGCCGGATTGTGGGGTGTGGAGGGGTGTGAAGTAGCGTGCCGCCTCCTGTTCGGTGGCAAAGTAGTGCGGGTTCTGGAACACGTCCTTGCCCAGAGTGCGTATCACCGAGAAGGGAGTGTTCATCACCAGGGCGGCATCCAAGGGCTTCACGATGTACTGGTTGGCTGTGCTTATCTTGATTGGGCGCACGTCGTAGATGCCTCCGCGTATGCCTGCCCAGCAGAGGAAGCCTGCCACGAGGAGCGAGAGGGTGGTGCGGAGGTAGTATTTCTGCAAGGTGAAGCCCCGCTTGTTGTCCCCAAGGGGGGTGTATGTGGCTGGTTCTGAGCCGTTCTGATTGTCTGGATGCGAACCAAGACTCCCTTTCTCCTTGTCTCCGCAGAGCTTAATATTTCCTCGATGGGCAGCAGAGAGGTCTTTCCATGGGGTTCGGTAGAACTTCCACAGTGCCAGCATGATGGCTGCGAAGAGCAACACGAGATACCAGTGGTTGAGAAATTCGGTGCCGATGATGCTTCCCAGCTTCTCGTCGCCGCTGAACTCGCTGAATATCGACGAGGTGGTGCGGCGCATGGTGAACTGGAAATAGACCACGTCGCAGAGGTTGGCGGCCAGCCCGATGGCATTGACGACCATGAACAGCCACTTGCACAGGCGGTGGTAGAAGGGCGTTTCCTTGCAGTGCAGGGGCAGCAGCACCATGAGCAGCCACAGCGCATTGGTGTAGCAGATGCCGGCAGTGTCGAAGTAGGCTCCGGCTTTGGTGAAATGCCACACTAAGTGCATGGGCAGCACGTGGTCGTAGTAGCTGTAGTTTTCGAGAAAGAAGGCCACCCTGGTTAGGAAGTAGGCCGCGTAGAGCGTGGCAATGTTGAGTGCCACGGCCACAAGGGGGTGGTTCGCAAGAGATGATTTCTTCATTTTCGGTTCCTTATGAGGGAATAAAGAGGTTGTCGAACTCGCGGTGGCGCTGGTCGAAGCCGGCAAAGCAGTCGGCAGTGACGGGCCTGGCGGGGTCGGAAATCCAGTATATGGGCGTGTCGTGGTATAGCGAAGCCACGAGGGTGAACGTGCTTGGGGCACCTATCATGTAGTCACATTCGGACAGCAGACACAGGTCCTGTGCGGGATTGCCGTCGGGGAAGCTGACGTTCTCGGCCCCGAACAGGCGGCGGTAGTAGTCGCGGTCGAGCTCGGGATCGTTGCCGCAGATGAAGATATGCACCTTTCGTCCCTGCTGCCAGCCTATGAAGCTGCTCACTGCGGAGGCATACTGTTCGTCGCTGAAGAAGTAGTGGCCGCCCGACCACGTGCGGTAGTCGCCTCGGCGGATGTGCAGACCCAGCCTGACTACGTCGCTTCCGGCTGCCGACAGGGTGGCTTGCGTGTGGCGGATGATGCTCTGTCGGAAGGCGAAGAGGCTGCGTATCTCGTCCTTGTACTTCTCGAAGAGGTCGAAGAAGCGCACGCACCAGCCCCACGCATACACGAAACGGTTGGTGAGCATGGTGTTTTGTTCGTCGCGATAGACGCTGCCCATCTGGTGGAACTCCACCACGGGCATCATCTTCAGCTTCACTGCGGCTTTCACCAAGGCATAGGTGAGGGGATTGTGCCAGCGCTTATGCCGGATGCTGAAGTAGGGATATTTGTAGCAGAAGCGCATCGACACGGTGCCTACGCTGTGCTCGCGGCCCCAGGCATACAGGTGTCCGTACTGCAATATGTTGTTGCACATCCGTCCTTTGTCGGTCACGAAAATCATATCAGTCCCTTTTTGCGTTTGAGTTCCTCCACTGGAGTGGTGATGTCTACCTTGTCTGTTTCCGGGTTATAGCGCAGGTTGAACTCCTCTCGGGTGCGCTTCCATCGGTTGTGGGTCCAGAGCCACAGCTCGGGAGTGCGCCGGATGCTCTGTTCGAGCTGCCGGAAGTAGCTGTCGGTGACGGCGTATGGCGGCAGCTTGTCGGCCTCGTGGGTTATCAGCTTGAACTCGCCAACATAGTAGCCGCGGCGCGGACGGCTCATGTCGAGGTAGAAAGCGGCCTGTCCGAGCTTGCGCACGATGCGCTCGCTGCCCGTCAGCACGGGCGTGTCATGGTTGAGGAAGTCGCACCAGTGGTGTATGTTGTTCCAGAAAGGCACCTGGTCGCTGATGTATCCGATAACCACGGGCTGGCCTTTCTGCCTGTAGCGCACCAGCTCGCGCAGCGTTTCGGCCATCGGTATGCACAGCGAGTTGAAGCGCTGGCGCAGCTTCAGGAACATCTTGTCGACGTGTGGGTTCTCCAGAACGTGGTAAACCTGGCAGCACTGGCCCTTCGGCGAGATCCACAGCTGCAACGAAGTGACCCACTCCCAGTTGCCGTAGTGGCCCAGATAGATGGCGCACGACTGGCCACGGTTGATACATTCGTCGAGCTTCTCTATGCCGCGGAATTCCATCCTGCGCCTGAGCTCGCTCTCGGAGATGGTAGCCAGCTTCACCGTTTCGACCAGATAGTCGCAGAACCAGTGGTAGAAGCGCCGCTCAACCTGCCGCAGCTCCTCCTCGCTCTTGTCGGGGAAGCTGCTGGTGAGGTTGCTGCGCACCACCCGTTTCCTGTAGCCTATCAGGTGGTAGACCACCAGATAGAGCGCGTCGGAGAACAGATAGTGGACCCACATGGGCAGCAGCGACGTGACATAGAGCAGTCCACTGAGGACACCTATTAGCATTTTCATGCTGCGAAGGTACTCAAATTTAGGGTGATAGAACAATTTTATGCAACTTTTCGCTTTTTTATGGGCTTAATCTTACCTTTGCATCATGCAAGCAAATGAGTCAAACGGCACTCAGCCGAGGCTGCTGTTTCTGCTCAGCCGGTTTCTCGACGGGGGCATCGACACGGTGTTGGTGGAGTATCTGCGCCACCTTTCGCAGCGCGGATGCTACCGTCTGACGCTGGCCATAGCCACCGACATGGGCGAGCTGGAGGTGTTTCGCAGTCGTGTTCCGCATGATGTCAGGGTGGTGCATCTCGTCAGCAGCCCGGCTCTGACGTGCCTGCCGCAGCGCAAGATACGCCAAAAGCTGCCACTGCCGCTGAAGCTCTGGAACGAGACAGCACTGCAACCCGTGCGCCGAAGCATCATCGGCAGGGAGCTGAAGCGCCTTGCCCGTGAGCACGATGTGGTGATAGACTTCGACTGCTGCCACTATTCCTACCTGAGGAACGTAGGCTGCCGCAAGGTGGCATGGTTCCATTTCAGCTTCGACAAGCTCATGGAGCAGAACCCGCGGCGCATGAAGCGCATAGGGCGCAGGCTGGAGTGGTACGACCGGGTGGTGTGTATCTCGCAGGCCATGCTTGCCGAAGGCGAGCGGCTCTTCCCGTTGCTGAAGGGCAAGCTGTGCCTTATCTACAATGCCAAGGACCCTGCCAGCCTGATGGAAAGAGCCTCTGAAGAGGTGGCCGACGAGCGCATACGTCAGCCGTACATCATTGCAGTGGAGCGATTGGAGGAGAGTCAGAAAGACCTGAGCACCCTGCTGCGGGCCTATCAGCTGCTTCGCACACGCCACGGCCATACCGAGCTGCTCTACATCATGGGCAAAGGACGGTCAGAGCAGCAGCTGCGCGCATTGGCTAAAGAGCTTGCTGTCGATGAAACCGTGGATTTTCTGGGATTTTCTTCAAATCCTTTGCCCTGGATTTATCGCTCTCGGATGGTTGTCCACAGTGCCAAGTTCGAGGGCTTGCCCACAGTGATGATAGAGGCTTTGCAGCTCGGGAAGCTGATTGTGGCATCCGACTGTCCCACCGGTCCGGCTGAAATCCTTGCCCACGGCGAGGCTGGCGTGCTCACTCCAGTGGGCGATGCTGAGGCCATGGCAGCCGCCATGCACCGCCTGCTGACCGACGGCGAGCTGCAAGAGCGGATAAAGAAGGGGATGCGGAAGCAGCAATACCTGTTTTCGTTCGAGGCTACCGACCGGCAGTTTGACCGGCTGGTGAAGCCGCAATGACCGTAGCTTGTAGGCATTAGGCAGCCTGCAATCCTTTTGTTTCAGTGTGGGAATTTGTGGAGAAAGCCCATATCCTGGTATCTTCGGAAATATCCGAAGAAGGTTTTTCCTATTTCGTAGACCACTGCCGACCACCATCCGCCGCCGCAGAGCTGCGGATAGAGTCGACGCAGCTGCTCCTGCTCGTCGTGGGGCAGGCCCGACGAGCGCAGGCGCTTGCTCAGACGACCCCGGAAACACGCGTGCTGGAAGCCAGAAAGCGGGCAGAGCGAGCGGATATAGGCAATAGTTTGCAGTTCGTCGTGCCAGCGGTTGACGGCATCTTTGGTAGATTTTCGTGTCACTTTATTGGGGTGTTGGCGGAAGCTGTTTAGCATTTCGTGTACTTCAACCACCTCTTTGCCTTTGCTTGCGATGCTTGCCCAGAAGTGCCAGTCGCCGCAATAGCGGAACCGCTGATAGTCTTCGTTGATGCCGTTGAGGGCAGAACGTCGGAAGACAGCCATGCTGGCATTGTAGATGAAGTTGAATGTGAGCAGGTATCTGAGGAACTGTCGGCTGTCGTGGACGGTCACTCCATCGGCAGGCGAGGGGTTATGGGTGTTTTGCTCGGACAGCAGTTGCCCCTCGGCATCAATCAGTCGCGAGTGGCTGAAGGCAACGGCAGCATCGGGATGGAGCTCCAGCTGAGAGACCAAAGTGCTCAGAAAGTGAGGCTCGGCCACGTCGTCGCTCTCTGCAATCCATACGTATTCGCCCTTGACGAGGCCGAAACCGCGGTTCCATTGCAGGAAAGTGCTGCCCGAGTTTTGCTCGTTGCGCACCACGCGGCTCACCCTGCTGTCGCCCTGATAGCGCGCTATCACCTCAAGACTGTTGTCCGAAGAGCAGTCGTCGAGGATGATAATCTCTATCGGCTGGTAGGTTTGCGCGAGTATGCTTTCGATGCGCTGCGGCAGGAAAGCAGCGTGGTTGTAGTTCGGAACGATGACCGATACTGTTGGCTGGCTTGCTTTCATTGTGGGCTTGCTGTGAGTGGTGAGGTGTATGCTGCTTTCATGCAGTGCTTGGGTAGCTTCGTCTCAGTTGGCTCTGGCCTTGACAAAGTTCAGCGAGTTGGCATACAGATAGCTGACGAGGGTCTTTGGCTTGCGTATGAGGTTGTATTTTCTCCACACCACATGGCGGTATCTCACTCTGATGCCAAGTATCCTGTACCATAAGAACTTCATCACGAGCTTGCCTTTGCGCATCTGGTAAGGGCTTGCGAGAGTCTTTCGGAGCAGTGCCAGAGCCTCGTGCTGGCTGTAGTCGGCATTTTTTATGATGCTCTTGCAGCAGTGGAACTGCGACATACTGACCACGGTCTTCTCTTCGCGGGTGAACTTCCGGCACGGCTTGCCCTCGTTGATAAGGTCGAAAAGCGACTTTAGTTCCATGAACTTGCGGTCTTTCTCCAATCGGAGGTTAAACTCGTGGATGGCTTCCTCGTCATCGTGGCTGATGGTCTGGGGCGATACCACCAGTCCTTTCACCAGCGGAAGCATATCTTTCCATTTGTTGAGAAACACCTTCTGGCTTGTGGCGAACTGCGCAGAGAACGTTCCCTCCGACTTGTGTTCGAGCAGTATGTCCTTGACAACGTAGATATCCTTGCCCAGTTTGTTGATTTGCATACAGATGTCGGAGTCATAGAGGTGGAAGCCCGCGAAGGTTTCGGAGTCGAAGCGGATAGTGTTGAAGATGTCTTTGCGCATTGCCATCCACACGCCGTCGAGCATGGCAACCGGCAGAAGCTCCCTGTCCTTGATGGCTTTTGGGAAGTGCGACTGCATGAAAGTGTAGTAGTAAGGCTCTGGCTCCACAGTGGAAGTGCCCTGAACGAGGTTCAGGCATCCCCAGTGATAGTTGGAGAAGCGCCAGTCGATGCGGCTTGAGGCAACGCATCCGCCGGCAACGCCGATGGCTCCCACGTCTTTGTGGCTGAGCACTCGCTCAACGGTGTTTCCCCAGTTGCTGCTGCGGAGCACCACGTCTTCGTGCATGAAGCAGAGGTATTCGCCCTTGGAGCGTGCCACTCCCTCGTTGTATGCCTCGAAGATGCTGTACTTTGCCTGCGAGTTGTCGATGGAAACAATCTCGTAGTCGGTGCCTACTGTCTGGCTGATATTGTCAAGCAGCTCTTTGCTTAGAGTGGGAAACTTTGAGCAGACGATAATTGAAATCATGTGTATAGGCCCTTATTACGGTTGCAAAGGTACTAAATTACAGACAGATAAGGCTTTCCGAAGTGCGAAAAACCGTCTGCGGACATCGCTTTTTTGACACTAATCAAGCACGGCTGGCGTATGTCGGTGTTTTCGCGGGCAACATATTGGTTTTTCCCACAGCAGCTGTCGTTTTTCCCAACCGCCTCCGTAAACTTTCTCCAGCAGCCCCGTAACAATGCTACAGGATAGCTGGAGCATTGCTCCAGAGCCTCTGTAAGGTTACTCCGGGGCTGCTGGAGAAAATTTACGGGCTTTCAGGCATTGAACAGGTCGTCAATGGTCAATTGAGAAAGGAATATTTCTGAGTATTCATTACGGCGAGCCGGAGCTGCGCTGACAAGCGTGGGATGGAATGTCTTGGACGGGAACATCTGCTCCAAAGCACCAATGCGGCGGACGATTTTCTCGGCATAGGCTTTGGTGACGATATATTCTGACTTGCAGAATTTCATTTCGCAGACATTGACAACATCGTCGGCACGGTCGATAATCAGGTCAATCTGCATTCCGTCTTGCCCGTCGTCTCCATGAATGATAAAGGAAGACTCGCGTGAAGAGACCCCTGCAATCTG
>ONLG01000015.1 GCA_900318625.1 uncultured Prevotella sp. | reverse complement strand
TCCAGCTATCCTGTAGCATTGTTACGGAGCTGCTGGAGAAATTTTACGGAGGGGGTTGGGAATTACGCAGGAACACATGGAACGATGCCGTTTTGCCGCCCAAGGAAAATATTTTCGGCATTTTGTTTGGCAGATATAAAAAAAACAGATACCTTTGCAACGCTTTTAGAAAGCACGGGCGTTTAGCTCAGCTGGTTTAGAGCATCTGCCTTACAAGCAGAGGGTCGGCGGTTCGAATCCGTCAACGCCCACATGGGGTGTTCCCTGTGACCTTTCGGGGTTGCAGGGATTTTTTGTTTTTAGGCTTAGCCTGCCTTTCAACCAGCAGCCGACGGTCGGAAGTAGAGCGTTGAGACAGCCGAGGATTAGTTAATTAAAACTAAATAGCGGAAAATATTGGCTCTTTTGTCCGTTATGAAATAAAAAAGGCATATCTTTGCAGCGTTGAAAGATATGTTAGGGATACGGAATTCCGGCACGTAAGATGCTGGGGTTCTTTATTTTTTGCGTTAATAAGAAAACTAAAAATCATATACATTATGGCTTATATGTCACAAGAAGGCTACGACAAGCTCGTGGCCGAGCTACAACGCTTAGAGTCGGTGGAGCGTCCGAAAGCCTCCGCCGCCATCGCCGAGGCTCGCGACAAGGGCGACCTGAGCGAGAACTCAGAATACGATGCTGCCAAGGAAGCACAGGTACACCTTGAGAACAAGATTGCCCAGATGAAGAAAACCATCGCCGAGGCAAAGATTGTAGACACGTCGCGCCTGAGCAGCGATGCCGTACAGATCATGTCGAAGGTTGAAATGACCAATCTCACCACCAATCAGAAGATGGTTTACACCATCGTAAGCGAGACAGAGGCAAACCTTCGCGAGGGTAAGATCTCGATAAAGACACCTATTGCGCAGGGCCTGCTCAACAAAAAGGTGGGCGACGTGGCAGAGATAAAGATTCCGCGCGGCACCATCAAGCTGCGCATCGACAACATCAGCATCGACTAAGGAGGACTGCCAGATGAGCATTTTCAGCAAGATAGCAGCCGGAGAGATACCGAGCTACAAGTGTGCAGAGAGCGAACTGTTCTACGCTTTCCTCGACATCAACCCCGTGCGCCGCGGTCATGTGCTCGTTATACCGCGCCGCGAGGTGGACTATATCTTCGACATGGACGACGACGAGCTGGCTCAGTTCCAAGTGTTTGCCAAGCGCGTGGCCACCGCCCTGAAGCGCGCGTTCCCCTGCCGCAAGGTAGCACAGGTGGTGCTGGGCCTTGAGGTTCCCCATGCACATATCCACCTGATACCCATGGACAGCGAGGCCGACGTGGATTTCCGCCGCGAGAAGCTACAGCTGAGCGCAGAAGAGATGACCGATATTGCCGGAAAGATTTTCAGCGAGTTTCAGAAAGGCTAACAGCCGTTTCGTTTTCTGACGGCCAGAGCCGGGAAACGGACAAACTCTTAACGTGAGTGGTGAGAGGTGAGGGTGAGAAAACACCGGCCTTCTCACCACTCACCGCTCATCCATCTCTATAATCACATCATCTTACTACCACCTTTCGTCCGCTGCGGATGTAGATACCAGGCTGTGTGGGCTGGCTGATCTTCACTCCGCTCAGCGTGTACCACTGTGCTTTTTCGGTCTTGGCGTTGACAGAGTTGATAGCTGTTGCTTCACCGTCAACATCCAGATTGAGAGTCATTCCCTTTGCAGAGGCGAAGGAAGCAGAGCCATTGTAGAGCACTCCGTACTGGCAGCTGACGTCGCTCATCTGCCATCCACCGTTGTTATTGTTGAAAATGAGGTTTGCACCCTCGGGAGTGTTCGGTATGGAGAGCTTCCATATCTTGCGAGTATAGGTTCCGTTGTTGTAGAGATAGGCCGTGCCGCTCTGTGTGGCAGCCTTGCCGGGCCATGAGCCGAGGCTCTCGTTGCCACTGCCCCATGCGTAGCAGCTGATAGCCGAATAGTCGTCGCCGTTCATGTTGCAGAAGAACACCACCTTCTCACCGCTGCTGTGCGCAATGTCATTGGCCTTGATGAGTGCGCCGTCAACGTAATAGTAGTAGCTGTCGGCTGTCACGTCGTGGACCTCACCCGTCTGCTGATTGCCATTATCGTTGAACTTGAAGCTTACCTTGTCTGTCGTGAACGTGTAGCTGTACCATCCGCTGCTGTTCTTCTGCGACAGGCGCGGTCCCGGCCACGAGCCTTCCACGAGGTTTGTCGAGCCGTTCCATGCCCAGATATTCAGTCCGTTGTGGTTTGATTTCACGTAGATGGTCACAGTCTTGGCCTGAGCTTTCTTTGGACTAACCACGATAGAGCCGTTCACACTGTAGTAAAGACCATACTGGCAGCTGACGTCGCTTACCTGCTGGCCGCCGCCCTTGTTGCTGAAAATGAGGCTGGCGCCCTCGGGAGCATTGCTCACGTCGACCTTCCACAGCTTGCGAGTGATGACCGAGCTGCTGCCCTCGTCGTAGATGTTCACTGTTCCCACCTGTGTGGCAGCCTTGCCGGGCCATGAGCCGAGGCTCTCGCCGCCACTGCCCCATGCGTAGCAGCTCACCGACGACCAGTCGTCGCCCGTGTTGTTCGAGAAGTAGACCACCTTCTCGCCAGAGTTATACTCCATGTTCGAGGCAGACGTGATGCCATTGCCCACGTAGTAATAGTAGCTGTCGGCTGTCACGTTGAAGAGGTCGCCACTCTGCTGCGAACCGTTGTTCGACAGTTTGAAGCTCACTTTGTCGGCATTGAACGTCTTGTACTTCCATCCGTCGCTGTTGGTAGCAGTGAGTTGCGGTCCGGGCCAGCCGCCGTCAACCAGGTTGCCGCCATCGTTCCATGCCCAGATATTGGGTGTAGCATGGTCCGACTTCACGTTTATTGTTACCTTCCCCGTGCTGCTGCCCGAGTTGCCAGAGCCCGAATTGCCCGAACCCGACGATGCACTGCCGAGCACATACACGGCATATCCCCTGTTGTCGAGGCTTATCGAAGGATTGGCTGAGAGTGTCACCGTGGTCTGCTTCACACCGTTTGAGATGGTCTTGCTGTCGAGCCACTGAGTGTAAGTGCCCGCCGTCACACCATTGAGCGTAACCGTTGTGGCACCGCCGAGGTTGAGCACCACCAGTGCCTCGCTGTTGCCGTGCTTGCGAATGTACGCAGCCACCGAGCCGTCGCTCTTTATCCATCTCACCGTCCCGCGGTCGGCCATGGTCTTTCCGTCCTGGAAAGCCTCCACCGAGTGCTTCAGAGCAGTGAGCGTGCGCACCGTGTTATACATCTTATTGTCCCTGTTGTTCCAGTTCACCTTCGAGTCAGTGAAGTAGTTGAGCACCTGCTCGCCACCTTCCTCCTGTCCGTTGTAGAGCAGCGGCATACCGTAGAGGGTGAAAGTCAGCACCGTGAAGGCATACTTGTTTGCTCCGTACATATTCGAGAGGGTCACATTGTGGTTGAAGTTCACGTCGTGGTTGGTCAGATACACCATTCGGCTCTTGTTGCTATATCGGCTGTCGCCCACGAGTTGGTCGCAAACCGACTTCAGGCTCGATGCCGAGCTGCCGCTGCCCACCGTCTTCCAGAGTGCTGTTTCCTGGAACCACCAGGCATAGTCGTAGTCGAACGGAGTGTCGAGCAGGCGCGTACAGTCAGTGAAGTCTGCCTCGCCAAGCATCGTGATGGTCTTGCCCGACTTGTAGTTCTTCAGTGTCGGTATGGTCGAGGTCCAGTAATCGTTCGGAATGAAATAGCTTGACACGAAGTCGCAGCGGAATCCGTCGATGTTGGCTTGGTCTATCCAGTACTTCATTATGTCGGTCATGGCATTTCGCATGGCCGTGCTGGCATAGTCCAACTGGCTCACGTCGCTGTAGAAAGGATGCAGATTGCCCGAATAGTAGTCGGGATGCAGGTTGAGCCAAGGGTGATTGTTTGCCGTGTGGTTGGGCACCCAGTCGAGCCATATCTCCATGTTCAGGCTGTGTGCCGTGTTCACCAGGTTCCTCAAATCGTCGATAGTGCCGTAGCTCGGGTTCGGAGTCTTCATGGCTGCCGGTGCATACGGACTGTTCATTCCGCCGTCGCGCTTGTATATCGGCATAAGCCACACCACGTCTACACCAAGGTCTTTCAGAGAGCTGAGCTTGCCGGCAGCAGCATTGAACGTACCGGCAGAGGTAAACGCACCCACATTCATCTCATAGATCACACGATGGCCGAAGCCATACTTCTTGCTTGCGGTGTTGATGTTACTGATGAAGTCGGCAGCCGAAACTGTCGCACTGCACATCAACAGCAGCACTAACAAGGACAAATATTGTCCTAAATGTCTAAGGTAATGGTTTGTTTTCATGGTCAAATAATTAATAGATTGTTTATGTTGGCTTGATGCCGCAAAGTTATGAGGTAAAGAATATCGGCACAATACCCCTTGACATAAATCAAGAGCAAATCTAAACCGCCTTTATGCTTACCACTTAAAACTCAGCGGGTTAGAAAACAATCCGCTCAAACAAATCAAAACAACATCATCCGTTCGCCCAGTGTAAGTCAACAAGGATTTTCACATTTCCCACTTGTTGCCGCTTTATTTTCAGCCACGAACCAACAAGCACTTCATCGTTCGCCTCTCACCTCTCCCCCACTTCGCCGCAACGGACTAACCCTTGGTGTAGCACGCCGTCAGAACGCTCAAGGTGACTCCCCCAGCCTTCAGAAGCTCGTTGCAACACGACATCATCGTGGCACCGGTGGTGAGCACATCGTCGACAACAAGCACGTGACGGCCTGCTATCTTCTCACCCCGACGAAGATGGAACACCCCTGCCACGTTCTCCATTCGCTCCCAACCGGCAAGCTGCGTCTGGCTTGCGGTGAACCGCTGACGCTCCACCACGTCGGTCAGCACGGGCAATCCCGTCAGCGAAGCCACCCCACGGGCTATCATCTCGCTCTGGTTGTAACCGCGTCGACGGAGCCGTTTGCGAGCAAGGGGTATGGGAATGATGGCCTCTATGCCATCGAAGAACTGCTGCGGCAGCTCGCCGACAAGCAGGCGACCAAGGCAATAGCCATACTCAGGGTGCGAACTATACTTCAGTGCATACACCAGCACTGCCGACTGCGAAGCTGGCTCGAAGCGAAACAGTGCCGCAGCCTGCACAACGGGGCACTGCCACTCTGCCTCCTGCCTCATGCGGCCCCAGAACAGGCGCACCATCTCGTTGTCGCGCGGCGCATCGGCAAACCCGGTACGGGGCAGATGCATCAGGCACGAAGCGCATATCACCTCTTCGCTGACCGAAAGCCTCCTGCCGCAAACGGGGCACTGGCGCGGAGAGATAAAGTCGAACAGCCGGGTGAGAAACCTTATCCGCATCATGGGCACTGAGATATTGACACACTGACAACCTCTAATCACAACACTCTTCATCCACTTCGACGTCTGCGCCGAGCACCCGTCGTATCACGTCGGAGGTGAAACCACGGCTCAGGGCGAACCTCACGAGCTTCATGTCGGCCTCATACTGCGTGGCGGCCTTGATGCTCTTGCGCCTCGTTTTCAGCAATGGACTGAGCTGCTCGGCCCACTCCTCTGCCGTCACCTCAGCCAGCAACGGACGGCTTACGGTGCCATCGATGTGCTTGGCCCATAGCGCCTGCTCTATCTTGCGCGGTCCCCAGTGGTTGAGCCGCATCTTGTCGCGGATGAACATACGCGCAAAGCGCTCGTCGTCGACGAAGCGGTTGTCGGTGAGATAGCGCAGAACGCGCTCCTGCTCAGACTGCGCAAGGCCCCAACGCTGCATCTTCTGTAGCATCTCGCCGGTGCTGTGCTCGCCCTTGGCACACTCGGCAGCAAGCCGCTTCAGGGCTTGCTGCTCGTCAAGGGATGACTTATTCAATTCATAATTCATAATGCTTAATTCATAATTCGCATAATACTCAATTCATGATTCATAATGCTTAATTCATAATTCGCATAATACCCAATTCATAATTCATAATGCTTAATTCATAATTCGCATAATACCCAATTCATAATTCATAATCCTTAATTCATAATTCGCATAATATTCAATCCATAATTCATAATCCTTAATCCATAATTCGCATAATACTTAATACATAATTCATAATGCTTAATTCATTATTAGGCTGTGCGCGGAAAGTAATATGAGTCATATTGGTCAGTAATATGAGTCATATTGGTCGGTAATATGAGTCATATTACTTTGCTGTTACAAAGCGCCTCTTGCCGAAACTGTCGCTGACGGCCTCCACTTCGCCGTAGCCCTGACTGCGCAGCAGTTCTATCAGCTGGTCGCAGTAGAGCGGGTTGATCTCGAAACAGAGTATTCCGCCCGGTGCCAACATCGTCAGTGCCTTCTGGCCGATGGTCCGATAGAACAGCAGCGGGTCGTCGTCGGGCACAAACAGAGCCGTGTGGGGTTCATAATCGAGCACATTGCGCTCCATGTCGGCACGCTCGCGCTCGCATATATATGGCGGATTGGATACTATGATGTCGTATTTTGGAGTGGAAGGGGCTACCCACTCCCACCCACTCCCCAAGGGAGGGGAGTCTTCTGACAGTATATCATATTGGTGAAACGACACCTTAGCGCCGAGCCGGGCGGCGTTAGCCTCGGCTATAGCCAGTGCTTCGGGCGATATGTCTACGGCTTCCACCTCGGCATCAGGCATCTCCAATGCCAGCGTTATGGCTATGCAGCCGCTGCCGGTGCCTATATCGAGGATATGACGGCACTCATACCCACCCCCAGCCCCTCCCCAAGGGAGGGGAGTTGATTGTTCACAGCCTTCTACAGGGTCGCAGCTGTCTGCCATCAGCCCCTTCCCCCCTCCCTTGGGGAGGGGTCGGGGGTGGGTATCAATAATCAACCGGCAGAGCTCCTCGGTTTCGGGCCGCGGAATGAGCACTCCCGGAGCCACTGCGAAGCTGCGGCCACAGAAGCAGGCGCGTCCCAGCACATACTGTATTGGCTCGCCCTCCTCAAGGCGAGCCATCGCGCGCTCTATCTGTTGCCGCTGCGCATCATCGAGACGGTCGATGCTGCCAGCATATATGTCGGCAAGCGACAGTCCGGCCAGCTCTTCGAGCAGCATACGCACCACTGCCTGCGCTTCCGTGGCAGGGTAAATGCCCGTCAGCCGGTGCCATAGCGAGGTATAGGTCATGGTTTTGGGTGGTTTGGTTTCTACAAAAGTAGGAAAAAAAAGCGAACCAACACATTATCGGAAAATAATTCCGAGGTTCGAGCTTTATTTCGTACTTTTGCGAATATGAATACCAACACCGACGAGTTCTATATGCGGCGATGCCTCGAGCTGGCACGCAAGGGTCGACTGCTGTCGCGCCCCAATCCGATGGTGGGTGCCGTGATTGTTGCTGAAACCACATCAACCACCCACCCACAGCCCCTCCCCAAGGGAGGGGAGAGCGTAGCAACACCCCCACAGCAACCGTCTTTCTGCCCTCGCGACACTCGAATCATCGGCGAAGGCTATCATGCACGCTGCGGCGAGGGCCATGCCGAGGTCAATGCGTTTGCCTCGGTGCGCGCCGACGACGAGCCGCTGCTGCCCCACTCCACCATCTACGTGAGCCTGGAGCCATGTTCCCACTACGGCAAGACCCCTCCCTGCGCCGAGCTTATAATAAGAAAAGGTGTCCGCCGCGTGGTCGTTGGCTGTCAGGACCCCTTCGCCAAGGTGCAGGGACGCGGCATCGAGATGCTGCGCAATGCCGGCATAGAGGTGACGGTGGGCGTTCTTGAAGACGAGTGCCGCTGGATTAACCGCCGCTTCTTCACCTTCCACAAGCTCCACCGGCCATACATCATACTGAAATGGGCCTGTTCTGCCGACGGCTACCTCGACGACCACCAGCGCGCAGCAGCCTTCTCAACGTCCTACACGTCGATGCTTGTCCACAAGATGCGCGCCGAGGAAGATGCCATCCTCGTGGGACGCATCACCGACGAGCGCGAACATCCGCGCCTCGACACCCGGCTGTGGAGCGGTCCTGCCCCCCACCGCTTCGTGCTGAGCCACGAGATGCCCATCGAATCCATACTCGCTGAGTGCCGCGAGCACAACCTGCAATCGCTGATTGTGGAGGGCGGAGCAGCCACCCACCGCTCTTTCATCGAGAGAGGACTCTACGACGAGATACGCACCGAGACCTCGCCGCTCGTCACTGGCGACGGAACGCCGGCACCGAAGCTGCCCGCCGGCCTGCACCTGATCAGTTCAGTGCAGACCGACGGCAACATAATCAACCGTTATACCAACGTCAGCGTATGAACAACAGCTCGCGATACTTGGGCAACGGCCACAGCGAGTCGTCGACAACCAGTTCCAGCTTGTCAATCTGGTAGCGTATCTTGTCCATCCACGGAGCCACCGTGTCGTGATAGGCTATCGCCTTGGCGTGCTCGTCGGCCAGTTTGTTTGCCAGCTTGCGCGCATTGACAAGCTCTTCGGCCATCATCTCTATGCTGCTCGTGCGCTCGGCAATCTCCTCAATGAGCTTCATGTTGCGCTCGCTCAGCCTGGCGGCCTTCTCTTCGCCGAACACGCGCGTCATGTCTTCCACGTTGCTCAGCAGCTGCGACTGATAGCGCGTGGCTACGGGGATGATATGGTTCACCGACAGGTCGCCCAGCACGCGCGCCTCAATCTGTATCTTCTTGGTGTAGGTCTCCCACTTCACCTCGTTGCGGGCCTCCAGCTCCTTGCGGGTCATTATCCCGAGCGACTCAAACATCCTGACACTCTCTTCCGACAGGTAGCGCTCGAACACACGGGGGCACGACTTCTCCACGTCGAGGCCGCGACGTGTAGCCTCCTCAATCCATTCGTCGGAATAGCCGTTGCCGTCGAAGCGGATGGGACGGCAGGTCTTGATGTCCTCGCGCAGCACATCTATCACCGCGTGCATCACTCCGCTGTGGCCGGTGCCCTCATAGCGGCGTGAGAACTCAGGTATGCGCTCGTCCACTCTGCGCTTGAAGTCGGTCAGTGCCTCAGCCACGGCAGCGTTCAGGGCTATCATGGCCGACGCGCAGTTGGCCTCGGAGCCCACGGCTCGGAACTCGAAGCGGTTGCCTGTGAAGGCGAAGGGGCTCGTTCGGTTGCGGTCGGTGTTGTCGATGAGCAGCTGCGGTATCTCGGGAATTGAGAGATCCATCTGCTGTTTGCCTGCCACGCTGAACAGGTCGTCCTTGTCGGCCTTCTCGATATGGTCGAGCAGCTCGCTCACCTGCTTGCCGAGGAAGCTCGAGATGATGGCTGGCGGAGCCTCGTTGGCACCCAGACGGTGGGCATTGGTGGCCGACATGATCGATGCCTTGAGCAGTCCGTTATGGCGATAAACGCCCATCAGGGTCTCCACTACGAACACTGCGAAACGCAGGTTGTCCACCGCCGTCTTGCCGGGGGCATGGAGCAGCACGCCCGTGTCGGTCGAAAGGCTCCAGTTGTTGTGCTTTCCAGAGCCGTTGATGCCGGCAAAGGGCTTCTCGTGGAGCAGGGCGCGGAAACCGTGTTTGCGTGCCACGGTCTTCATAATCGACATCAGAAGCATATTGTGGTCTACCGCCAGGTTGGTCTCCTCGAATATTGGAGCGAGCTCAAACTGGTTTGGAGCCACCTCGTTGTGGCGTGTCTTGCAGGGTATGCCCAGCTCCAGGGCCTGCATCTCGAGGTCGCGCATGAAGGCAGCAACGCGCTCGGGGATGGCTCCGAAGTAGTGGTCGTCCATCTGCTGGTTCTTTGCCGAGTCGTGGCCCATGAGCGTGCGTCCGGTCATCAGCAGGTCGGGACGCGCCGCATAGAGCCCCTCGTCGACGAGGAAGTACTCTTGCTCCCAGCCAAGGTTCGACGTCACCTTCTTCACTTTAGGGTCGAAGTAGTGGCAAACCTCCGTTGCGGCAGTGTTGACAGCCTTCAGCGCCTTGAGCAGCGGAGCCTTGTAGTCGAGTGCTTCGCCCGTGTAGGATATGAATACAGTGGGTATGCAGAGCGTATCGTCGATGATGAAGACGGGCGAAGTGGGGTCCCATGCCGAATAGCCGCGTGCCTCGAAGGTGGCGCGGATGCCGCCCGAGGGGAACGACGAGGCATCGGGCTCCTGCTGAACGAGCAGCTTGCCCGTGAACTCTTCTATCATTCCGCCCTTGCCGTCGTGCTCTATGAAGGAGTCGTGCTTCTCGGCTGTGCCCTCGGTAAGGGGCTGAAACCAGTGGGTGTAGTGCGTCACACCCTGCTCCTTTGCCCACTGCATCATGCCGGCAGCAACGTGATCGGCCACATGGCGGTCGAGTCGAGCACCGTTGTCGATAACGTCCACCATCTGTGCATACACCTCCTTGGGCAGGTATTTGTACATTTTCTCACGACTGAACACCTTTCGTCCGAAGTACTCATAGGGTCTTTCGGATGGCGTTTTCACTTCGAGCGGCTTCTTCTTGAAGGCTTCGCCCACTACCTGAAATCTCAAAGTTTGCATAATCTTCTTCCTTTTTATACCTTATTATATATGTCGGAACAATACCGTTCCGCCTTTAACGAGAGCAAAGATATTACCTTTTGAAAGCCCAAACAAGATATACAGAACAATAAAAATCTAAAAATCAAGAAAAAATAACAAAGTGTAAGCAAACTTATAGTTTTACTTTCAATATGCAACAAATACCGAAACGCGCGGCTTGCACTTAGTTCCTGCTTCCGACCATACAGAAAACATCCGACCCGAAGCACCTGCCTCGGGTCGGATATCATGTTATAAGCTCTTGCCTTTCAGCCTTTTCATCCGCCACACGGTGGGGGCTGACGGGTGCCGGGCTACCTTATCACCTGCTTGAAAGAGTGCTGTCCCTGCACAACGACATACACTCCGCTGGGCAACGAGCGCAGACTGTTGCCGCGATACTGTCCCGAAACCGAATATACGGCGTATGGACGAGTGCTGTCGAAGACCACCCGGTCTATCGCCGTGGGGTCATAGACGAAGCCCAGCTTGTTGTCCATCCAGTCGATGCGGTCGTTCATGTACTTCCTCACGGCCTCCACCTCGGCAGAATAGCTGCCCAGGGCACGCGGATTCTGGTGAACACGCTCGCTCAGTATAGGCCAGCGTTTGAAGTTGAGCTGCTGCGAACGGTCGAGAAGCTGCTCGTGGGAGCTGACAAACGCCTCGATGTTCTCCTTGGTCAGCCCGCCGTTCCTTGCTGCGGCCCATATCTCCTTGAGCTTGGCCAAGCCAGCCTGGTCGTTGATGATGTCGCTGACAAAGTTGTGCATATTGCCGGCGCAGCTGCCGCCGCTTCGGAACACGTAGTCGTTCTTCGAGCACACGGGATAGGTGCGTACATCGTTGTCGAAAGCAATGTCGAAGTCCCACACCGGACCTGTATACATGATGTCGCTGCCGCGGTGCTTATACATATAAGTGCTCCAGTAGGTATCGGTGTTGCCCGAAAGCTCGCCCACGAGGAAGTGGCGCAGGAAGGTCTCAAGGTCCAGATAGGTGCGCCAGTTGTTCTCCATCTTGTTGAAATAGCCCTCTATGTAGCTCCGCTGCTCAGCCGTTATCTCGTCTTCGTCGGGCGACTTGATGGTCACGGGATTGCCTTTCTGCGAGTTGAACCACGACTTCTCCTCATTGGCATAGGCATCCACCTCGACGAAGTAGCCGCCGGTGAGGGCTTCGCCCGATACGTCTTCGGGTGCCATCTCGGTGATTTCCACACGCCCCGGGTTCACTTCCACCTGGTCGCACAGCTGATAGCAGCCCTTGTATTCGCCGTTGAGCACCACATCGACAGCCGCGCCGAAGGGTGTATAGGGCATACCCATGCGGCGGCTAAGCTCGAAAGCCAGCAGGTTGCGCATCAGCGACTTGTCGCCGTAGTTGTTTATCAGGGTCCACTTCTTGGCCTTTGCCGGTGCATTGAGCACGTTCTGCTTCTTGTCGAACTTGATGCGCCACGGCTTCTTAGGGAACGTTCGCGAGGCGTTTCCGCGTTCGCGGATGCCCCCCGGTGCGCTGAGCAGCTTGGCTCCGTTGTCGGATATGATGGTAATCAGGGCGGTGATGTCGTTCTCCTTGTCGTAGGGTATCACGCCGTCAAGGGTGTGTATGCTCACGGTAGGCAGGTTGGTGAGCTGGCTCAGACGGCTCTGGTCGCCCTCGCCGGCATGACCGTAGAACTCCACTTCGGCAATGTTGCAGCGCGCATCAGCCGGACCGACATACCTCACATAGCGGAAGCCAGCCGAACAGTCGACTTCGGCATGGCTTATCTGCCCGATGGTGCCCTTGTCGGTAATGATATACAGGGGCACTCCGTCCATGAAGTCTTCACGGTTGGCACCCTCAAACACTCCCAGCACCACGCGTCCGGGACCCAGCCCGTCGTTTCGGGGCGACCATCCCACCTTGGTGATGACGCACGGCTGGCCAAGGTCGAGACCCACCCACGTGTAGCTGCGCTCCCACGACGCAAAGAATGTGTCGAGCTTGCCGTCGAACGCCTGCTCACGGGTGTTCACGGTCTGGGTAGACTGGCCGCTACTGTAGTCCACTGACAGCGTTGTGCCAATCACTGTGCCTGTCAGCTTGCCGTCGTCGGCGGCCACGCGCGAAGCTGCCAGCATCAAGGCAATAAACAAATAAAGTCTTTTCATTTATAAAATACGTTGATGATAAGTTGCTGTAAATCACTGCAAAGATACAACAATTATCTCAACAGAAAGTAATATGGGCCATATTACCTACCAATATGGGCCATATTACTCACCAATATGGGCCATATTACTCACCCACCCCCAACCCCTCCCCGAGGGAGGGGGGCTGAAAGGCTCTACCATAAGGCATATAAGGCTTATAAGGCTTATAAGACCTATAAGTCCTAAAAATACTCCTCCCCCTTTGGGGGGGATTGAAGGGGGCTTCTCATCCCCCCTTGGGGGGATTGAGGGGGGCTGAAAGTCATACCTTTGCCCAACGTTCTATGCGCAGCAGCGCCTCCTCGGTGCTCTCGCGGGTGCCGAAAGCCGTGAAGCGCACGTAGCCTTCGCCGCTGGGACCGAAGCCCACGCCGGGCGTGCATACCACGTTGGCTCCGTAGAGCAGCTGCTCGAAGAACTGCCACGAGGTGGTTCCGGCAGGTGTCTTCATCCATATATAGGGCGCGTTCTCGCCGCCGTAGACCTCGAAGCCCAGCTTGCGCATGGTGGCGAGCATCAGGTGGGCGTTGCTCATATAGTAGTCAATGGTCTGCTGGGTCTGCTGCTTGCCCTCGGGAGTGTAGATAGCTTCGGCTGCGCGCTGCGAAATGTAGCTCGCGCCGTTGAACTTGGTACACTGGCGGCGTTCCCACAGTGGGTTCAGCGCTATGCGGCGACCGTCGAGAGTGGCAGCGGTGAGCTCCTTGGGAACCACCGTGTAGCCGCAGCGCAGGCCCGTGAAGCCAGCCGTCTTGGAGTATGAACGGAACTCGATGGCACACTTTCGGGCTCCACGGATTTCGTAGATGGAGTGCGGAATGTCGGGATCGGTGATGAAAGCATGGTATGCCGCATCGAAGAAAATAAGCGTATCGTTGTGCAGCGCATAGTTAACCCATCGGCGCAACTCCTGCTTGGAGAGCACTGTTCCTGTTGGATTGTTGGGATAGCAGAGGTAGACCACGTCGACATGACGGTTCTCGGGTATCTGCGGAACAAAGCCGTTCTCAGCCGTGCAGGGCATATAGGTGACGTTGCTCCACCGCTTCTGCTTCGCGTTTTCGCCGTCGGCCTCGAGCACTCCGGCCCTGCCTATCATCACGTTGGAGTCGATGTAGACGGGATAGATGGGGTCGGTAACGCCGATGGAGTTGTCCCAGCGCACCAGTTCCTGAATGTTTCCGGTGTCGGACTTGGCTCCGTCGTTGACGAAAATCTCGTCGATGTCGAGGTGTATGCCGCGCGAGAGAAAGTCGTTCTTGAGTATGGCCTCGCGCAGGAAGTCGTAGCCCTGCTCGGGTCCGTAGCCGCGAAAGCCCTGCCGGGTAGCCATCTCGTCGGTGGCACGGTGCATGGCCTCTATCACCGCAGGGCAAAGGGGCTGCGTCACGTCGCCTATGCCGAGCGAGATGATGTCGGCCTTGGGATGAGTCACCTTGAAGGCGTTCACCTTCTTTGCTATATCGGCAAACAGGTAGTTGCCGGGGAGTTTCAGGAAATGTTCATTTACTAAAGCCATAAGTTCAATTCATAATTCTTAATGCATAATTCTTAATGCACAATGCATAATTCTTAATTCACAATGAACGGCTCATCATGCACGCCTTACAACTCTATCTCGCCGTCGAAGACAAACTCTGCGGGGCCCGTCATGTAGACATGATTGTCGGCCTGGCTCCATTCTATGCTCAGCCGACCGCCGTCCATCACCACCTCGGCGCACCGTGGCGACCTGCCGGTGAGTGCAGCAGCCACCGCCGTGGCGCAGGCTCCCGTGCCGCAGGCCTGGGTGATGCCGCTGCCACGCTCCCACACACGGGTGCGCAGGCTGCCGTCGCGAGCCACCTGCACGAACTCTATGTTGCACCGCTCGGGGAAAGCGGCATGATATTCGAGCAACGGCCCCTCGGTGGCTACCTTGCCGATGTCGTCGGTGAACACCACGTAGTGCGGATTGCCCATCGAGACGAACGTGCCGATGCCGGGGTCGGCGGCTTTGTCGAACTGGCGCGGGTTGTCGAGCACGGGCTCGAGCATATCCACCGTAACCGTAGCCACCTTGCCGCCATGCAGATGCAGCCTCAGCACCTTGATGCCCGACAGCGTGAGCAGGCGTATGGTGGTCTTGTCGGTCAGCCCGCGCTCGTAGAGATACTTGCCTATGCAGCGCGAAGCGTTGCCGCACATCATGGCTTCAGAGCCGTCGGCGTTGAAGATGCGCATCGCAAAGTCGGCCTCGGGCACAGGCGAGCGCTCTATCAGCACCAGTCCGTCGGAGCCTATGCCCTTGTGACGGTCGCTCCAGAGCATCGACAGCCTCTCTGGCTCTGCTATCGGGAAGCGTGAGGTGTCAACGTAGATGTAGTCGTTGCCACATCCGTGCATCTTAGTGAACTGTATCTTTGTCATTGTCTGAGGTATTGGTCTACTTTCTTGGCTGTCTGCCGTCCGCTTGCAAGTGCTCTCACCACAAGCGACGCGCCGTTAGCAGCATCGCCGCAGACAAACACGTCAGCGGCATACTGTGGATGTTCGGGCTTGAGGAAGCCCATGGCCAGCAGCACCAGCTCGGCCTTGATGACCTCGGGCTCGCCCTTCGGCACCATCAGCGGGCGGCCACCCTCGGGATTGGGCTGCCAGTCTATCTCCTGCACGCGCACTCCTGTGAGCTTTCCATCGCTGCCGAGGAACTCCAGAGTGTTGATGTTCCAGCGTCGCGTGCAGCCTTCCTCGTGCGAGGAGGTGGTCTTCAGCGTTCGCGGATAGCCCGGCCACGGGTTGGCAGGGTCGTCGGGGCCCTCCACGGGGCGCGGCATGATTTCTATCTGCGTCACGCTGCGGCATCCCTGACGGTGCGCGGTGCCGATGCAGTCGCTGCCAGTGTCGCCGCCGCCTATCACCAGGACATCCTTTCCCTTGGCTGTGATGCGCTGCTCGTCAGTGAACTCGATGCCTGCCAGCACGCGGTTCTGCTGCGACAGCAGCTCAAGGGCAAAATGAACGCCCCGCAACTCGCGCCCGGGAGCCTTGAGGTCGCGTGCCGTCGGGGTGCCCGTGGCAATGACGTAGGCATCAAACGGCTGGTCGAGCTGCGGTCTGCCGTCGGCAAAAACCACATCCTGACCATATCTGAACGTTATGCCTTCGGCCTCGAGAATGTTCATTCGCCGGTCGATGATGGCTTTGTTGAGTTTGAAATTGGGTATTCCGTAGCGCAGAAGACCTCCTGCGGCTTCGTTCTTCTCGTAAACCGTCACGCTGTAGCCCATCAGGTTGAGGTCGCAGGCAGCCGCCAGGCCAGCCGGTCCGGCACCCACGACAGCCACGCGCTTGCCGTTTCGCCTGATGTCGGTGCGCGGCTGTATGTATGCCTCGCGGAAAGCAGCCTCGGTGATGGCTGCTTCGTTCTCGCGGTTGGTGGTAGGCTGGTGGTCGTAAAGGTTCAGCACACAAGCCTTCTCGCACAGTGCCGGACAGATGCGGCCCGTAAATTCGGGAAAGGGATTGGTGGTGCTGAGCAGTCGGTAGGCCCGTTCCCACTCGCCTCGGCTCAGTGCCTCGTTCCACTCGGGAGCCTTGTTGCCCAGCGGACAAGCCCAGTGGCAGAACGGCACACCGCAGTCCATGCAGCGCGAAGCCTGCTGCTTGCGCTCGCGAGTGTTGAGAGTCTGCTCCACTTCGCCGAAGTCGTGTATCCTGTCATGCACCGGACGGTAGCCAGCTTCCTGCCTGCTTATCTCTAAAAATGCTTTTGGATTTCCCATAATGCGAAAGTATTCATTTTCAAAATAAATAAATAAGAAATGCGAAACAAAATCAACGTTGCCCGTCGGCTTAGTAGTCGTGCTGCATATCGGCTATCTTCTGGCGCAGCTTCTGCATCTGCTGTTCCTGCAGCACGCGTTTGTACTCTATCGGCACGACCTGTATGAACTCGCCCACGTAGCGGTGCCAGTCGTCGAGCATACGTCCGGCAAGCGCGCTGCCTGTGTGCAGGTAGTGCTGGCGTATCAGTTCGAGCAGCTCCTTGCGGCTCACGGAGTCTTCTACGAGCTGCAACTCCACCATATCCATGTTGCAATAGTAGTCGAAGTTGTGGTCTTTGTCCCAGACGTAGGCCACACCTCCCGACATACCTGCGGCGAAGTTGCGTCCCGTCGGGCCGAGAACCACCACGCGTCCGCCCGTCATGTACTCGCAGCAATGGTCGCCGGCACCCTCGACAACGGCTGTCACACCCGAGTTGCGAACGGCAAAGCGCTCGCCCACGCGACCGTTGACATACACCTCTCCGCGCGTTGCGCCATAGAGACCGGTGTTTCCGGCGATGATGTTTTCTTCGGCGACGAAGTTGCTGCGCGTAGGTGGCAGGATGGCGATACGGCCTCCCGAGAGTCCCTTGCCGAAGTAGTCGTTGGCCTCGCCCTCGAGTTTGAAGTCGATGCCGTGGGCGAGGAACGCGCCAAACGACTGTCCTGCCGAGCCCTTGAACTTCACGTTGATGGTAGACTGAGGCAGCCCGGCCAGTCCGTAGCGGCTGGCTATCTCGCCCGAGAGCATTGCGCCCACCGCACGGTCGGTGTTGCGGATGGCATAGTCGAGCGAAACCTCCTCTCCGGAGCTTATAGCAGCTGCGGCATCGCCCACGAGACGTTTGTCGAGAAGGTTGTCTGGGAGTTTAGTGTTGGTTGAGGGTGTGAAGTGAAGAGGCTCGGCACTCTCGCTGTCGCGATAGAGCAGTCGTGAGAAATCGAGCTGAGTGTCAGCCGGAAGCCTGCCTTCGGTCTGCGCCACCTCGATAAGCTCGGTGTGGCCAACGATGTCGCTGAGCCTGCGGAAGCCCATCTCGGCCAGATATTCGCGCACTTCGCGTGCCAGGAAGGTAAAGTAGTTCACTAAGTATTCGTAGTGACCGATGAAGTGCCGGCGCAGTTCGGCATTCTGTGTGGCCACTCCCATCGGACAGGTATTGAGGTTGCACTTGCGCATCATCACGCATCCGAGCACAATGAGCACCGCCGTGCCGAAGCTGAACTCCTCGGCACCGAGCAACGCCATGAGTACCACGTCGCGTCCGGTCTTTATCTGTCCGTCGACTTGCAGCCTCACGCCGTGGCGCAAGCCGTTCATCACGAGAGTCTGCTGCGTTTCGGAGAGTCCTATTTCGGGCGAGATGCCGGCAAAGCGCATCGAGCTGGCCGGACTGGCGCCCGTTCCGCCCTCGGCACCGCTTATCACTATGAGGTCGGCCTTGGCCTTAGCCACTCCTGCTGCGATGGTTCCCACTCCGCTCTCGGCCACGAGCTTCACGCTGATAGCCGCACGGGGATTGACGTTTCGCAGGTCGAAGATGAGCTGTGCAAGGTCTTCTATGGAGTAGATGTCGTGGTGGGGTGGCGGCGATATGAGCGATATGCCGGGTATGGAGTGGCGCGTGCGTGCTATCACCTCGTTCACCTTGAAACCTGGCAGCTGGCCTCCCTCACCTGGCTTGGCACCCTGCGCCACCTTTATCTGTATCTCCTCGGCATTGACAAGATACTCCGTCGTCACTCCGAAGCGGCCACTTGCCACCTGCTTGGTCTTCGACGAGAGGCTGATACCATCCACCTCGGAGTGGAACCGCTCCTCGTCCTCGCCGCCCTCGCCGGTGTTTGAGCGCGTGCCGAGCTTGTTCATTGCCAGACAGATGGCCTCGTGGGCCTCCTTCGACAGTGCTCCGAACGACATGGCACCCGTCACGAAGTGCTTCACAATCTCACTTTCGGGCTCCACCTCGTCTATGCTGATGGGCTGCCGCTTCCATCCCATGAAGTCGCGGAGGAATATCGGCTGCTCCTTCTCGTCGGCAAGACGGGCAAACTGCTTGTATTTCTCATAGCTGCCGGTGCGTGTGGCGAGCTGCAAGGTGGCTATCGTCTCGGGGTTCCACGCGTGGCGGATGCCGTCTTTGCGCCAACGGAACTGTCCCACATTGGGCAGCAGTGCTCCGTCGGAGCCTTTCTCGCCGGCAGCCGCGCCGCTCTCGGCACTGCGCGCGAGGGCATCCGAGGCTATCTTCTCAAGCCCAATGCCGCCGATGGTGCTTATCTCGGTGCCGAAATACTGCCTGAGCAGGCTCTCCGAAAGGCCGATGCTCTCGAATATCTTGGCCCCGCGGTAGGAGCGTATGGTAGAGATGCCCATCTTGGCCATAATCTTGAACAGTCCTTTCTTCACCGCCTTGATGTAGTTTTTCTCGGCTGTGGCATAGTCTTCCTGTATCTGCTGCCGACGGACAAGGTCGTCGAGGATGGCAAAAGCCATGTATGGACAGAGCGCGCTGGCACCATATCCCAGCAGCAGAGCGGCGTGCATGGTCTCGCGTATCTCGCCGCTCTCGACGATGAGGGCTGTCTGCACGCGCTTGCCAACGCCGATAAGGTAGTGGTGAACAGCCGAAACGGCGAGCAGCGAGGGTATGAAGCCTCCCTGTTTGCGGCCCGACGGCGACTGCGGAAGCTCGCAGCGGTCGGTGAGGATAATGTAGTTGTAGCCTTCGTCGACAGCTTTCTCGGCATCCTTGCACAGCCGGTCGAGCGCCTGGCGCAGGCTTTCGCCGCCGCTGAGGGCGCTTCCGGGGCCTTCGCCGACGGCGAAGGTCATCGGGAGCTTTATGGTGTTGAAGCCCTTGTAGCGTATGTTGCACAGCAGGTCGAGCTGTGTGTTGTTGAGTATCGGGTGCGGCAGGCGCACCATCTTGCAGTTGCTCTCGCCCGGCGAGAGTATTCCCGTGCCCACGCGGCCTATATATTCGGTGAGCGACATTACCAGTTCCTCGCGCAAGGGGTCGATGGCGGGGTTGGTGACTTGGGCAAACTGCTGACGGAAATAGTTGAACAGCAACTGGTTGCGGCTGCTGAGCACGGCCAGCGGAGTGTCGTTGCCCATTGAGGCAGTAGGTTCCTGTCCGCCCACAGCCATCGGAATGATGGTGCGCGAGATGTCTTCCTCGGTGTAGCCGAAGAGCAACTGCCTTGCACGAAGGTCGCCCACGCCGTTCTCCACGTGGCGACCGCTCTTGAGTTTCTCGAGCTGTATGCGGTTGGCCGACAGCCATTGGCCGTATGGATGCTCCGAAGCCAGGCGGCTCTTTATCTCTCCGTCGTAGTAGATGCGTCCCTCCTGAGTGTCGACAAGCAGTATCTTGCCGGGCTGCAGACGACCCTTCTCAACCACGTCGGGCGCGTCGAAGTCGAGCACGCCCACCTCGGAGGCCACCACCATAGTGCCGCCACGGGTGATGGTGTAGCGGGCAGGGCGCAGACCGTTGCGGTCCAACATTCCTCCGGCATAGCGACCGTCGCTGAAGAGCAGTGCCGCCGGGCCGTCCCACGGCTCCATGAGTATGGAATGATATTCATAGAAAGCCTTAAGCTCGTCGGAGATAGGGTTCTTGTCGTTGAACGACTCGGGAACGAGCACCGCCATGGCATGAGGCAGCGACAGTCCCGACATGAGAAAGAACTCCAGCGCATTGTCGAGCGATGCCGAGTCGCTCATGCCCGGCTGCAATATCGGAGTGTCGGTAGGCAGCACGCTCTGCCGCGCCTGCATCCACGAGCGGTTGCCCCGGATGGTGTTGATCTCGCCGTTGTGAGCCAGCAGGCGGAAGGGCTGCGCCAGCGACCACGTGGGGAAGGTGTTGGTTGAGAAGCGCGAGTGGACAAGAGCCAGACCGCTGGTGAAGTATGGGTTAGACAAGTCGGTGTAGTACTGGCGCACCTGCATCGACGAGAGCATACCCTTGTAGACTATCGTGGTGTTGCTGAGCGAACAGATGTAGAAGCGGCTCAGCTCTTCGGCCTCGCTGCCGCTGCCCTCGGCTGCCGCCATCTCGCGTATGCGCTGCTCTATGCGGCGGCGTATATTATATAAGGTACGCGGAAAATGCTCCGGCACATCGTCGCCCGTGCCGGTGACAAACACCTGACGGATGGCCGGCTCCGCAGCAAGAACCGACTCGCCGAGGCAGCCGCTGTCGACAGGAACCTGCCGCACGTGCATCAGCCGCAGCCCCTCGCGCTCCACCTCGTCAATCATCACGGAGAATATGCGCTGCTGAAGCGCCTCGTCCTTGGGCATGAACACCAGGCCCGTGCCATACTTGCCCTTCTCGGGAACGGGTATGCCCTGAAGCAAGATGAACTCGTGGGGAATCTGAACCATTATTCCGGCACCGTCGCCGTCCTTTCCCACCTCGGCTCCGCGGTGGCGCATGTTCTCGAGAACCCTCAACGCGTCGTCTACCAACTGGTGAGACTTGCCACCATGAACATTGACTATCATGCCCACTCCACAGGCATCATGCTCGTTTTCGGCACGATAGAGCCCCCTTTGGCTGCTGTGCGGTATGTTACGTTTTGTCATATTATCCTTCATTTTACTAACACTCTGATTGAATTTCGGGTGCAAAGTTAAATCACAATGCTCACAAATAAGGTGCTAAGGCTTACGTTTTAATCTTAAAAACAACCCAAACTTTCACTTTGCAATCAAACTACCGCCGTTTCTTTCAATTTGAAACAAAACGCAACCAGATAGCCGCCTCAAGATAACAATTCGTAATTCGTATCACACT
The DNA here is from genome assembly GCA_900318625.1 of uncultured Prevotella sp. Classification (GTDB taxonomy): domain Bacteria; phylum Bacteroidota; class Bacteroidia; order Bacteroidales; family Bacteroidaceae; genus Prevotella. Next base: position 17,943 of record ONLG01000015.1, on the reverse strand, counting down.
TCACAAATCAAAACGACATATAAAGGCATCAAAGATATTACAAAATGATATAATTTTGCAGCCGAAATAACGCAAAGTGTAACTTAAAACTTAGGTAATATGAAGGTAAAAAGACGTTGGATAATCCTGATGACGGCCATGACGCTCATTGCCGTGGCCGGGCTGGTTGTTGGCGAGCCGAGTTTTGAATGTGACTGGTCGGTGATCTCCGGTGCCGATGTGGCCTGGCTCATCACCGCCACCATATTCGTGCTGATGATGACGCCCGGACTGTCGTTCTTCTACGGCGGCATGGTGGGCGCGAAGAACGTTATCTCGACCATGCTTCAGTCGTTCATAGCCATGGGACTTATCTCGGTGCTGTGGGTAGTGATTGGGTTCTCGCTGTGCTTCGGCGACGACATTGGCGGAGTGATAGGCAATCCGCTGACCTTCCCGATGTTCCAGAACGTGGGCGGAGCCGTCTACACCACGCCGGCGGGCAACATCCTTGGCGGAGCAACCATCCCGCTGGCACTCTACGCGCTGTTCCAGATGAAGTTTGCCATAATAACGCCGTCGCTGATCACGGGTTCTTTCGCCGAGCGAGTGAGGTTTTCGGCCTATATGTTCTTTATGATATTCTTCTTTTTCGTAATCTACTGTCCGCTGGCCCACATGACATGGCATCCCGAAGGGCTGTTCTGCCGCTGGGGAGTGGTTGACTTTGCGGGCGGCATAGTGGTCCACGCCTCGTCGGGAGTGGCCGCGCTGGCCGGTGCCATCTTCCTCGGGCGGCGCAGCACCAAGAAGAGCGAGCCTGCCAACATACCGTTCGTGCTGCTCGGAGCGGCACTGCTGTGGTTAGGATGGTTCGGCTTCAATGCCGGTTCGTCGCTCCATGCCGACGGGCAGGCCGTGAAAGCCTTCCTCAACACCAACACAGCCTCGGCCACGGCCATGATGACATGGATATTCTTCGACTGTCTGCGAGGCCGCAAGCCCTCGGCAATGGGTGCGGCAGTGGGCTGCGTGGTGGGTCTGGTGGCCATAACGCCCTCGGCAGGCTACGTCACAGTGGGCCAGAGCATCTTCATAGCCTTCCTTACGACACTGGTGTGCAACGTGGCTGTGTACTGGCGGTCGCGCAGCAGCATCGACGACGCGCTCGACGTGTTCCCCACCCACGGCACGGGAGGCATCTTCGGCACCGTGCTCACGGGCATCTTCATCAGCGACGGACTCGTGGCAGGCACCACCGAGGGCTTCGTGGTGTTCCTCTACCACCTGCTGGCCATAGCGATAGTGTTCGTCTACACCTTCGCGATGAGCTGGATGGGATACAAGCTGATAGACAAACTCATACCGATGCGAGTGTCGACATACAGCGAAAAGGTGGGACTCGACTTCTCGCAGCACGACGAGCACTACGGGCTGGCGCACATCGGCGAGCGCGAGCTGGCCGAATATGAGGAGCACTTGCGCGAAAAGGCAAAGTAATATGGGTCATATTACTGACCAATATGAGTCATATTACCGACCAATATGAGTCATATTACTAACCCACCCCCAACCCCTCCCCAAGGGAGGGGGGCCGAAAGGCCCTCTCATAAGTCTTTTGAGACCTATAAGTCCCGTAAGACATATAAGCCCTAAAAACCACTCCTCCCCCTTGTGGGGCTGAAGGGGGCAAACAACATGAGACCATATTACAGGCTCACAACATACAAAAAGACCAACCATTCAACCTATTCTAAATGGAAACGAAATACATATTCATCACTGGCGGTGTAACGTCCTCACTGGGAAAGGGCATCATCTCGGCATCGCTGGGCAAGCTGCTGCAAGCCCGCGGCTATGAGGTGACGATACAGAAGTTCGACCCCTACATCAACGTCGACCCGGGAACGCTCAACCCCTACGAGCACGGCGAGTGCTACGTGACAGCCGACGGCATGGAGACCGACCTCGACCTGGGCCACTACGAACGCTTCACGGGCATCGAGACCACGCGCAACAACAGCGTTACCACGGGGCGCATCTACCAGACGGTGATTGAACGCGAACGGCGGGGCGACTATCTGGGCAAGACCATACAGGTGGTGCCACACATCACGGACGAGATCAAGCGGCGGATACTGCACCGACCCATCTCCGGCCCAGCCCCAAAGGAGGGGAGTGCGGGCAACGAGGCCACCCCGAAGGACGGAAACATGGGCAACCATCCGGCTGACAGCGGCCCCGAGAGGGCTGACGGCGAGTGTAAGCCCTCATTCTGCATCACCGAGATTGGCGGAACGATAGGCGACATTGAGAGCCAGCCCTTCCTCGAGGCCATAAGGCAACTCAGATGGGAGCTGGGGCCGGAGCGCGCACTCAGCATCCACCTCACGCTGGTGCCCTATCTGTCGGCTGCCGGCGAGCTGAAGACCAAGCCCACGCAGACCAGCGTGAAGCAGCTGCAGGGACTGGGCATACAGCCGGAGGTGCTCGTGCTGCGCACGGAGCATCTGCTGAGCGACGAGCTGCGCCGCAAGGTGGCACACTTCTGCAACGTAGACATACAGGCCGTGGTGCAGAGTCCCGACCTGCCGAGCATCTACGAGGTGCCGGTGTGCCTGCTCAGGCAGGGCCTCGACAGCACCATACTGCGCAAGATGGGCATCACGCCCGGTCCCACGCCCGAGCTGGGACCGTGGCGCGACTTCTTAGACAGGCGCAAGCGCGCCACCAAGGTGATGCGCATAGCCCTCGTGGGCAAGTACGACCTGCAGGATGCCTACAAGAGCATACTCGAGAGTCTGGCTCATGCCGGCACATACAACGACCGCAAGGTGGAGCCGGTATTCGTGAACAGCGAACAGATCACTCCCGACAACGTAGCCGACAAGCTCAGGGGCATGGCCGGAGTGGTGATTTGCCCGGGCTTCGGCAGCCGCGGCACCGAGGGAAAGATTGTTGCAGCCCACCATGCGCGCACCAACGACATCCCGACGCTGGGAATATGCCTCGGTATGCAGATGATGGTGATTGAGTTTGCACGCAATGTGCTGGGCTACGACGATGCCAACAGTAGCGAGATGGCTCCCGAGACGGCTCACCCCGTGATTGACCTCATGGCCGGACAGAAGGACATAAAGCAGATGGGAGGCACCATGAGGTTGGGAGCATACGACTGCCGCCTGCTGCGCGGCAGCAAGGCATGGGCGGCATACAGCGGCGAAGGGCTGAGGCCGGGAGCCAAGGCACGCTGCGGCGAGGACGATGAGCTTATGCCACGCGAGCGCCACCGCCACCGCTACGAGTTCAACGACCGCTTCAGAAACGAGTTCGAGAAAGCCGGAATGAAGTGTGTGGGCACCAATCCGGCTTCTGGACTGGTGGAGATTGTCGAGATACCCGACAGACGGTGGTACATCGGCACACAGTTCCACCCCGAATACAGCTCCACGGTGCTCCATCCCCACCCATTGTTCATGTCGTTCATAAAAGCCTGTAAAGAATGGAACAGCTGAAACACGAGTGTGGAGTGGCCATGATAAGGCTGCTCAAACCGCTGGAATACTACCGGCAGAAGTATGGCACCACGCGCTATGGCCTCGCCAAGCTCTATCTGATGATGGAGAAGCAGCACAACCGAGGACAGGACGGGGCCGGACTGGCCTGCGTGAGCCTCGGCGCAAAGGTGGGCGAGGAGTATATGTTCCGCGAGAGAGCGGAGGGAAAGGATGCCATAACCAAGATATTCGATACCGTGGACAAGAGTATGGCGGGCGAAGAAGCCAATGGCATGACGACCGATGCGGAGCTGCTCATGGGGCACCTGCGCTATTCGACCACTGGTAGGAGCGGACTGAAGTATGTCCACCCGTTTCTGCGGCGCAACAATTGGAGGGCAAAGAACCTTGCGCTGTGCGGTAACTTCAACATGACAAACATCGACGAGGTGTTCGGCAAGCTCACCGCTCAGGGGCAGTCGCCGCGCTTCTACGGCGATGCATATATCACATTAGAGCTGATGGGCCACCGTCTGGACCGCGAAGTGGAGCGCCTCTATGCCGAGGCCAGACAGCGACAGCTGCGCGACACCGACATAACCCGGTACATCGACGACCACGTGGAGATGGGCCGTGTGCTGCGCTCGACGATGCCGCTCTTTGACGGAGGCTACGTGATGTGCGGCATAACAGGCTCGGGCGAGATGTTTGCCGTGCGCGACCCGTGGGGCATAAGGCCTGCCTTCTGGTATCAGGACGACGAAGTGGTGGTGGTGGCAAGCGAAAGACCGGTGATACAGACGTGCTTCAACCTCGATGCCGACAGAATTGTGGAACTGCTGCCGGGACAGTCGCTCACGGTGAAGAGGTGCGGCGAGGTGAGCACCGAACAGATTGTGCCGCCTCAGGAGACAAGGAAGTGCAGCTTCGAGCGCATCTACTTCAGCCGAGGCTCCGACTGCGACATCTACCGCGAGCGCAAACAGCTGGGCAGACTGCTCACGCCTGCCATCAGCCGAGCCATCGGCGGCGACGTGGCGAACACGGTGTTCTCATACATTCCCAACACGGCAGAGGTGGCTTTCTATGGCATGACCGACGGCATGAGGCAGATGCACGGCAACATAAGGGTGGAGAAAGTGGTGTGGAAGGACATTAAGCTGCGCACGTTCATAAGCGACGTGGGGCAGCGCAACGACCTTGCGGCCCATGTGTACGACGTGAGCTACGGCTCGCTGCGCCCCTACGAGGACAATCTCGTGATTATTGACGACAGCATTGTGCGCGGCACGACACTCCGCGAGAGCATCTTCAAGATACTCGACCGCCTGCACCCGAAAAAGATTGTGATGGTGTCGAGCTCGCCGCAGATACGCTATCCCGACTACTACGGCATAGACATGTCGCATCTGGAGGAGCTGTGCGCCTTCCGTGCGGCAGTGGCTCTGATAGAGGAGCGCGGCATGGGCCAGCTCATCAGCTCTGTCTACCGCGACTGCAAGGAGCAACCAACGGCTGCCAACCACGTCAGACGCATATACGAGCCGTTCACCGCCGAGGAGATAAGCGCAAAGATGGCCCAGATGCTGCGCCCGGAAGGGATGGAAGCGCCGGTGGAGATGGTGTTCCAAAGCATCGAGGGTCTGCATCGGGCCTGCCCCGGCCATCAGGGCGACTGGTATTTCACCGGCCACTACCCCACCCCCGGCGGCATACGGATGGTGAACCGCGCCTTCGTAGGGTTCGTTGAGCAGAGCAGATGGCTTAAAAAGAACTATTTTTTATTATGACTGCTGTCTAATTCAAAATAATACCGTACCTTAGTGGGCGATAAGTGTTATTATATATCAAAGGAATGGCAACAAACAAAGTAGCATACTGGCTCGACATCGCCGATTACGATCTCGATACTGCGGAAGCCATGTATCAGACCGGGCGACGGCTCTACGTCGCTTTCATGTGCCATCAGACCATCGAGAAGACCATCAAAGCCTATTGGTGCGCCACTCAGCCAAACGACCCGCCCTATACCCACAGCCATTTGCGACTTGCTGAGGGCTGTGGACTCTACGAGCAGATGGACGACGAGCAGCGCGACTTCATTGACATTATAACGAACTACAACATCGAAGCTCGCTATCCCGAGGACAAAGACGAACTCTCGCGCTCGCTGACAGACTCCTTTTGCCGACAGATGATTGAAGAGACCAAACAATTACAGCAATGGATAAAAGACAAACTTTGACCCGCGAAGAGGCTCTCGCCCTCGTCCGCAGATACAAGGAGGTTATCAGCCCCCGTTTTGCCGTAGAACCGAAGGTTATCATGTTCGGATCCTACAGCAAGGGCTATGCCAATGCGGACAGCGACATTGACGTGGCCGTCATTGTGCCCACCTACGGCAACAGCAAACTCGAAATGTCGAAGGGTTTGTGGCGCGATGTCCGCGATGTCAGCTTTCTAATCGAACCTGTGCTCATGGCCGAAGACCGCTGGTCGCCACTCTACGACGACGTGATGCGGACGGGCGTGGCTGTATGAACCAAGGGTCTGTAAGCAGAAAACGAACAAGGGGCAAAGGGCAAGAGGTCGGCAAGTACACTGTGCTATGGTACTTACGCTATCCTTCTTGCTCCTTGCCCCTTGTCTGTTGCTATTTCGCTTCTACTTAATATCGTAGTTGACGTAGTTGCCCGAGCGCTCGTTCATGCGCAGCTGCTTGATGGCCGACGTGGCAGAGTCGATTGTCAGGACAAACGACGTGAACATCTGGCGTCTCTTCTTGGCTGGCGAGATGGTGATGATCTTCTTTCCGTTCTTTACAGCAACGGCTATGTCGTCGCCGGAAGGAATGGGCTGATTGTTGATTACGGCTTTCAGCACGCTGTGGAAGGTTGTGAACTGATTGTTCTTGCGGCTGTCGGTGACGTGGCGCTTGCTGCCAACTGTCATGGTGAACTTAGTGCCGTCCATGATAAGCTGCTCGCGACCGCTGTTGGTAGAGATGCAGATATAGTCGGGCTTGCGAATGTTCATCGTACCCGTAGTTACGGCATCCTGAGTGACGGCAGCGCGGTGCTGCGTGCGTGTTACGGTTTGTGCGGTGGCATTGAGTGCCAAGATGCATAGAAGCATCAACAGAATTCTTTTCATAGGTATAATCCTCCATTTATTGATAATACATTTCCTGTTATATAGCTTGCCTGGGGCGATACAAGGAACGCTACGGCATCGGCCACTTCCTCTGGTTTTCCGAAACGTCCCATGGGTATCTGCTTCTTCAGGGTGGCTTCGTCGAGTCCTTCGGTCATGTCGGTCTTGATAAAGCCGGGCGCGATGGCGTTCACGGTGACGTTGCGGCGGCCCACCTCCTGTGCCAGAGCCTTTGTGGCAGCTATGATGCCACCCTTGGCGGCTGAGTAGTTGGTCTGTCCGGGCAGTCCTTTCAGTCCGCTGACGCTGGCCATGTTGATGATACGCCCGAACTTATGAAGCTGCATTGCCGGCAGCAGCGGCTGTGTGACGTTGTAGAAACCCGAGAGGGTGATGTCGAGCACGCGGTGCCAGTCGGCTTCGGGCATCAAGGCCAGAACGCTGTCGCGCCGGATGCCGGCATTGTTCACAACGACAGAGATATATTCGCCGTCGTGCTGTGCCTGCCATTCGTTGAGTGCATTGCGCGTCTGCTGGAAGTCGCTCACGTCAAAGCGAAGCAGCTCGCCCTGTCCGCCACAGAGCTTCAGGGTGGTCTGTGCCTCCTCGTCGTTGCTGGCATAATTGATCAATACGCGATAGCCGTCTTGGGCCAATCTCACGGCAATAGCCCTGCCAATGCCCCGGCTACCACCAGTTACTAAAGCATAGTTACTCATATCTTCGTTTGTTTAATCGTTTCCAATGTGTTGAAAGCTGTCTTGGTCACTCCCTCCACGCCATGCAAGGCCAGGCTCTGGCCAGTAAGGAACAGATTGGGTATGGGAGTCTTGGGCGAAAGCATCGTCATCAGTGGGTTACGGCAGTCCTTTCTCACTCCGAACGCAGAGCCTCGGGGCGACAGCGTGTAGTCGCGCCATGTGAGAGGTGTACTGGTATAATGCCTTTCCACCATATCGCTGAGCCCGGGAACCACGCGCTCGGCCAGCTTGATGCAGTCGTCGGCCAGCCGTTGCTTCAGCTTTTCATAGCCTTCTCCCCGTCGCCCGACTCGCGTATCAGTCCACTGCTGGCACAGAGACCAAGGCAGAGGCGTAAGCAGGTCGACCTGCCGAACGTCAGTATGGCCGTTCTCGGGCACCCTCGCACTGAGCATTACGCCGCCAACGCTATCCGCCTCCTCTGAAAAAGTCCAGACGTTGGGTTTGCGATAGACATATTTATTATGGTTGAAGTACTGCAACTTACCAGGTTTGAGCACCAATGAGACGGTGAACATTCCAAACGTGTTCTCCAATGCGGCTATACGATGGCGGAAAACGCCCTTGAGCTTGCGGGATTCTTTCAGCCAATCAAATGTTATTTGCGGGTGGGCATCGCTTATGAAGAGGCTTCCCTCGAATGTTTTGCCGCCGGTGCAATGGGCTGCAACGACTCTGCCTTCAGCTTCCTGTAACTCGGTGACTTCTGTTCCGCAATAGATTTCGCCCCCTGCAGCCTTAATGTCGCTTATGAGCGAGTCGACAATCAGGTTGCCACTGCCCTTCAGCCGCCAACTGCTCTGTATGTAGCTGCTCAGCCCGTGGGCCAAGGTGAACAGCGGCAGCGAGTCGCGGCGCAGCTCCATCCTCATGGCCGATGCCGACAGCACATTGATAAGCAATGGGTCGCGGAACAGCGAGGTCAGATAGTCATAGGCATTAACGCGAATGAGCTTTTCCATCGGTGGCAGCTGACGCAGCATTTCCACGAACTGCCTCAGCGAAGTGCGCTCCTCGGGGAAATACTCACTCAGCTTATCGGCGAAACGGTCGAACCCTTGTACCAGCGGAAACGTCTGGTTGCCGATAGTGATCTGGTCGAAGCCATCAGGATCGAGCCGTTGCCATGGCAGAGAGAGAAGGCCGAGGGAGTCGAAAGCTTCATGCAGGGCCTGCCCCGCATCGAGACCGCCGACATAATGCAGACCCGTATCAAGCTCAAGACCTGCACGACGGTAGCTTTGCAGGCATCCGCCCGGTTGCTGCTGACGTTCAAGCACAACGATGCCTCGTCCGCTTTTAGCCAACTCGCGGGCACAGATTAGTCCCCCCAACCCACTACCTATGACAACGGCATCATATTTCATTGCTTATTCCGGTTAAGCCATCTGAAAACAGCTGGTTGCAGGATATAGGAGAGTATGACCGCAGAAAGCAGACCGACAAGTGTGGAGAAGCCTACGCTCCGGATTGCCGGGTGCTGAGCCAGCAACATACTGCTGACGGTGATTATGAGTATGATGGCCGACAGCAGCACAGCCGTCTTGTGGTATTGCAGGTTGCCTTGGATAAGACCGTTCATCACAAAGATGCTGTAGTCTACACCGATGCCAAAGATAAACGTGGAGATGATGATGCTGATAAGGTTGAACTGCACACCAAACAGGTTCATCACGCCCAACACGAAGAGCCAGCTCAGCAGAATGGGAGCAAAGCCCAGGAGAGCCTGCTTGAAGTTGAAATGGAACGACAGCAGCAACACCACAAAGACAAAGGCCATGGAAAGCCATTGCAGTATGTCGAAGTCGCTGCTCATCTGCATCAGCGTGTCGGTAGTATAATAATAGGTGTCGAGCACCAGCAGGTGCGGATTGCTTGCCACGGCATCACAGATGCGGGTATAGTCGCTGTTGCTGCTGCGCACGGAGTCGTTCTGGCAGCGCACGGAGGTGAACACCAGATAGTCGCCGCCGTAGGAGTGCTCGGTGAGTGTCGAGAGATAGCCCTCGGGGATGATGCCTGCCTTGTAGAGAGCATCGGGCTGGTAGTCGGCATCGGCCACTTCAAAGAATGTGTCGAAGGCTTCCGGGCGGAGTCCTGCCTGCGGAGCCGTCTCGTTGATAAGCTTTCTGACGGTGGCCTGCCGCTCCGGGGTCCAGTAACGGTGCCATGCATCGATGCGCTGCTGCTGCACTTTGAGAGGAATGAGCAGCTGATTGGTGCGCGTGTAGCTCTTCACCAGTCCGATGCGTTGCAGCGAGTCGAGCTTATGGTCGAGCAGGGCGAAGTTGTCGATGGCCTCCTCCATCGTGCGTCCCTGACTGGCAAAGAACTGTGTCTTGTCGCCAGTATATGTCTTTTCGCGCAGCAAGCGGTCTGAGTGCTTGGTTATTTCTGCCTCGTAGCTCAGATTATACATATCGGCATCGAAGTGGGTGCCGCCTGCTATGTAGGCTCCCACGCCTATCATTGTAACAAGCAACAGACCTATGAGCAAGGGTCGCTTCCTGTCTATGGGATAGGCATTGATGCGGTCGAGCCATTTGAACGCCTGCGGATTAGTGCGCTTCGACAGCATCTGCGGCAGATAAGCCAGCGAGAACAGTGTTGTGCCGAGGATGGCAAAGCCCGCAAACAGACCGAAGTCGCGCAACAGGTCGGTATTGACAAACAGCAGTCCGGCAAAAGAGCCGATAGTGGTGATGCAGCCCAGCAGCACCGGCTTCACCTGGTCGCGCAGCAGCTGCTCTGTGTCGCTCACATACTGATGGTGTATCATCACATGGAGCACATAGCTCATGGCTACGCCCAGCACTACGCCGCCGATGCCGAGGGCGAGAAGGCTGAACTCGCCTTTCAGCCAGTACATCATGGTAAGGCCGAACAGCGTGCCGAAAGCAATGGGCAGCAGCAGCAAGGGTATGGTGTCCCATCGGCGGAAGCAATACAGCAGAAGCAAAAGCACCAGAAGGAGTGCTCCCGCAATGGTGGTAGTAAGGTCGTGCTTGATTTGTGTGGAGTTATAATATCCGCTTGCAGGTGTGCCGTGATAGCTTATGCGCACATTCGGGTGGCTCTTGGCAAACTGCCCAATCTGCTTGTTCATCATTCTGAACATGGCCGAGCCCTGTCCCGTGTTGGTCGAAGAATAGCGTGGGGTGATAAAAGCGATGCAGACAGTAGAGTCGGGAACAAAGAAATGGTTGTCTATCGTCTTGTATGCGCCTGCGTTCATCAGCGGAGCCATCTGCTCAGCCAGCACATCGCGCATACCCATCGGGTCCATCTGGATAAGCTCGGGGAACATCTCGCCGAACTCGCCCGTCATGTCGGCGTGGTTCTTCTGCATCTGCCGCACGAAATGCTCACGTGTCAGCAGTGTGTCAAAGCGCGAGTATGCCGCCGTATCGATATAGGCAGGCAGGTGCGTGCTGAGGTAGTCAATGCCGTCGGGCATCAGGTCGTCGTCCATGCGGTAGAAGATGTCGCCGATGACGGAGTCCTTGTCTTGAGCCATAAGCGAATCGACAAACTCATCGCAGGCCGCTGAGAGTTTGCCAACGTCCTTGCCCTCGAACAGCAGGAACACCTTGTCCTTGATTTTCAGGTCGGCAAAGGCCAGCTTCGTAGTGCCATCCTCGTTCTTCGACGACGGCATGAGCTTGTTGATGTCTTCCTCCAGATGTATCTGGGCGGCAAAGTAGACGACGAAAGCAAAGAGAGCCACCATTGACAGCCAGTAGGCTGCCTGGTGGCTACGGAAATATCGGGCAAGACGGATAAACAGATTGGTCATTGCATGAATATTTTAAGTGTAATCTCAACAATCTGCTCACCGCAGACATACGATTTACCGGTGGCCATAGTGACGTTTCCGAACGACATACCGAAACTGACGGTTGTCTCTATGCGTTCCCCGGAACGAGGCCGACGGTTGCAGGAAAAATGCTTCACCTCGCCTATGATACCCACAGGAGGTGCCGACGAGCCGCCAGACAATGCGTGGCTGCCCGCCAGAGCAGAGCAGGACTGGGCCACATGCTCTATCAGCCCGGTCTCTGCCATTGTTCCGTCGGGAAGGATAAAATAGTTGTCGGTTCGGACACACAGTGCAGATTGCCCTGCATTATCGCCCGTTGCCTCAAACTCATCCACCATTACGAAAGGCTTGCGCTGGGGAATGAGCTTATAGATGTCCTTGCCGGCAAACTTCATATCAGTTCTCCTGGTGTTGCTCAATGTAGTCATACAGGTCAGTGAAGGTCTGTATCTTCTTCAGGTCTTCAACTGGAATGGTAATCTTATAGGTGAACTGCACCAGGGCTATAAGGTCTACCAGGTTGATGCTGTCGAGGTTCAGAGTCTCCTTGAGGTTCGCATCGGGGGCGAACTCGGTCTCTTCAACTTCAAACTCCTCAGCCAGAAGGCTGTTCACTTGTGCAATGATTTCTTCTCTTGTCATTTTTAATTCAGGTTTTATGATTTATACTTTATTGTTTCACTCTTTCCAATCCTTCACAATCAGCGTAGAATTGGTGCCACCGAAGCCGAACGAATTGCTCAGGAACATATCGAAGTGCTGCTCGCGGGTCTCGGGAATGACGTTGATGCAACGTGTAACGTCGTCAGGGTTCTCGAAGTTGAGCGAACCGCCAATGAAACCGTTTTTCATCATCAGCATTGAGTAGACTATTTCAGAAGCTCCAGCCATCCACATCTCGTGTCCCGTCTGGCTCTTCGTCGAGGTGACAGGCACCCTGTAGTCGCCAAACACACGTGCTATGGCCTCTGCCTCGCGGCTGTCGCCGATGGGGGTAGAGGTGGCATGGGCATTGACGTAGCCTATCTCGGTAGGTGCCACGCCCGCACTCTCCAGACAACGCTGCAGCGAGCGTGCCGGTCCCTCCACATTGGGGGTGGAGATGTGCTCTCCGTTGCCCGAGAAGCCCCAGCCGAGGATTTCGCCCAGGATAGTTGCACCACGCTTGACGGCGTGCTCGTAGCTCTCAATAACCAGCGTGGCAGCACCGCCGCTCGGCACCAGACCGTCGCGACCGCTGTCGAAGGGGCGGCTGGCCTTGGTGGGATCGTCGAGGCGCGTAGAGAAAGTCTGCAACGCGTCAAACGATGCTATGCCATACATGTTGTTCTCCTCGGCACCGCCGCAGACGATGCAGTCCTGCAAACCGTTCTTGATAAGCAGGAAGCCCAGTCCCAGCGACTGCGAACCGCTGGCACAGGCAGCCGAGGCTGTCAGGTTGATGCCTTTCAGATGGAACAGCGTGGCAAGGTTCATCGTCACAGTAGAGTTCATCGACTGGAAGATGGCTCCGCTGCCACAGGCAGCTGTCGAGCCTGCTCCGCGGAACTTGTCCATGGCTACCATCGTCGACTCGGCCACTGAGTCGTTGCCGTAGATGACACCCACCTCGTGGGCATCTATGTAGTCTTGTGTCAGCCGTGCCTGCTCCAAAGCCTGCACGGTAGCCAGATAGGCATACTGAGCCTCCTCGGGCATCATCTGGCGCACATTGCGGCTCAGCACCTTCTTCAGGTCTGGCTTGGGCACGTTGCCGCAGATGGGCGAGCGAAAGCCTGCGTCCTTGCGCTCCTGGCTGAAGATGATGCCACTGCGTCCTTCATACAGGGACTGGCGCACCTCGTCGAGCGACGTACCGATGCACGACCAAATGCCCATTCCCGTGATTACTACTCTTCTTTCCATATTTATATGTTTGTTTATATCTGTTTAAAATAACATCTTCTGCGCTTCACGAACTCGGGCTTCAGCGGTTTCCACTGCGACAGCTCGCGCACGTTGTCCTCGAGCTGCGGCCCTGTCTCGGCCCACTTGAAGCCATATTCGTTGTAGATAGGTATCAGGTCGTCGAAGAAAAGGGCATTGACACCCATCCCCTGATAGTCGGGCCGCACGGCGATGAGCAGCATCTCGGCACTTTCCTCGCTCCGCCACTTGAGGGCCTTGAGCAGATGCCACCAGCCTGTGGGCCACAACCGGCCACGCGCTTTCTGCATTGCTCGCGACAGGCAGCCCATCGTTATGGCCACACCAACCAGCTCGTCCTTTTCATTCACTACCAACGGAATGAGCTTCTTGTCTATCAGTCCGAGGTATTTCTTCACAAACTGGTCGATCTGTTTCTCCGACAAGGACGAGAATCCGAATATTGGCTTGTAGGCGTCGTTAAGCAAACCAAAGATCTTCTTGCCGTAGTCGCCCTTGCCGATGTCCTTGCTCGAAACCTTGATGACCCTCAGCCCCACCTGCTCGCGCACATACTGCGCCGTTCTTGCATAGCGGGCCGGCACGGTGGCGGGGATATTGACGCGTATCTGCAGCCAGTCCACCTCCTTCTTGAAGCCCAGAGCTTCCATGTGACGGGGGTAATAGTCGGGGTTGTAGATGGTGCTCATCGTCCCGGTAAGGTGGAAGTCCTCAACGAGCATACCCTCCTTGTCGAAGTCGGTTACGCCTAAAGGGCCCTCCATGACGTTCATCCCGAACGACCGGCCCCAGGTAGCCACGGCATCTATCAGTGCTGCCGACACTGCCGCGTCGTCGACAAACTCGATGAGCGAGAACCTGACATTGCTCCGCTGCCACCGCTTGTTGGCCTTGCGGTTGATGATGCCCACAATACGCCCCACGGCCTTTCCTTCACGGTAGGCCACAAACGGCTGAACATCCGAAAACTCAAAGGCAGGGTTACGCTTCGGGTCGAGCTGCTCGCGTATGTCGCTCTCCAAATCGGGCACATACTGCTCACAGTCCTTATATATATAATAAGGTAGCCGGATGAAATCATCCAACTCCTTGCGGCATTTTATTTTTACGACATCGATTTTCACCATACCTTAGAAATTGCCTCTGTACTTGGTGCGATACTCTATGGGAGTCATGCCTGCCTGCTCTCGGAAATACTGACCGAAGAACGACGAATTGGGGAACCCCAGCCGGTTGGAAATCTCTTTCACCGTAATGTCGGTGTCGCGCAGCAACTGGTAGCAGTCCTCCATCACGCTGTCCGTTATCCACTTCATGGGCGACTTGCCACTCACGTTGCGGCACAGCGTCGACAGATATTTCGGAGTGATGCTCAGGTGCTCGGCATAGTAGCTCACCTGCTGGCGCTTCTGCTGCTCATGCTGCAACATTCCGAGAAACTGGTTGAAAAGCTGCTTCTCGCGCTCCGTGGACTGCTCGCCTGACGACTCGTCGACGGACTGCAGACGCAGCAACTCCTCGCACACTATCAGCAGCAGTTCGCGCAGAAACGACAGCACGAACTCGCTCTTCAGCGCAAAGTCGCCGCTCCGGAACACATTGTCCGACTGGAGATGCAGCACATCCGACCACCGCCGCGCATCGACGATGTAGGTTTCGTTGAGATACATGGCGCGGTTCCAGATGTTCACCTGGACACCGAGCACCGACTTCAGCACGCGGTCGCTGACAAACAGCACTCCCACTTCCACGTCGGCGCTCACCACCATGGGTTGCAGCAGCTTCTGAGCAGGCACAAGCAGCAACATTCCTGCCTGCAGCTCCACCTGCCTGCTGCCGCCCACCTCGAGCACAGCCTTGCCGCTACGGCAATAGACTATGGCATTGAACTCCAGCTTAACGGGTGCGCACGGCTTGGCTATCTGCACTTCGCTCAGACCGTCGTATAAGAGCACTTCGTTGTCCAAAGCCGCCTTAGGTTCAAGTCCTTCCAACATTGCAATTGCATCAGCCATCAGCATCCGTTTTTTCATTTCGGGTGCAAAATTAAACATTCCCGACAACAATCCGACGTTGTATTTTTCGCCGTGAACGTTCTGCAATAATATTTATTGCGAAAAATTACACTTTTTTGACAGAATAACCAGCCGATGGCACAGGGCTGAGCAGAGCAGCACGACCAAGAATAAGCGCGAATGCGGCGCACGGGCATCTCACTTGCAGCCCCTTTCCGCCACGGGCAGAAGGCTCGCCGACGGCTGAAACTTTCCTGACGAAAAGCCCAAAAACACCTCACTTGCACGCCATCTGACAGCAACGGAAAACGGCAGGGCTGTTCGCTTCGACCAAAACAAGTTGTTTTGGTCTCTCGTTTGGTGCTTATTGCATTGCAATTTGGTGCTAATTGGAGACCAAAACAACTTGTTTTGGTCGAATGGAAGTTTCCGCCGGTTTGCAGCGGGGGCCCAACCACATTCCGCGAGGCTGAAAACGGCTCATCGCCCCACCCTTTCAGCAACCCTTCCGGTCCCTCGCCCACTTGCCAGAAAGCTGCCCTGGTGCCGCTTTTTGCTTACACTTTATTCATAATTCAACTGTTTTACTTTCAAATTATCACTTAAACACAAAATCAAGAAACAAAAAGTTCGTCATCATAGCCAGTTTGCGACACTTTGCCATAACTTTGCAGCCAAACAACTACAATGTGACTGGCCACAGCCACTGTGAACCATCAAAACGCAAAAACTTATGTGTGGAATAGCAGCAATACTTGGAATAAGCGAACCAACGCCTCAACTGCGCCAGCAGGCCCTGCTGATGAGTAAGAAAATACGCCACCGCGGCCCCGACTGGAGCGGCATATACATGGGTGGCAGTGCCATACTGGCCCACGAGCGGCTGAGCATCGTCGACCCGGAGTCGGGCCGCCAACCACTCTTTTCGCCCGACGGCAAGCAGGTGCTGGCCGTGAATGGCGAGATATACAACCATCAGGACCTTCGCCGCCGCTTTGCAGGGCGCTACCAGTTCCAGACGGGCAGCGACTGCGAGGTGGTGCTGGCTCTCTACGGCAGCATAGCCCACGACCTGAGCCACCGGCAGATATGCCGTATGCTGGAGGAGCTCAACGGCATATTCGCCTTCGTGCTCTACGACGAGGCGCGTGACGAGTTTCTCATAGCCCGCGACCCCATCGGCGTGATACCTCTCTATATAGGCTACGACAGCGACGGCAAGGTGCTGGTGGCTTCGGAGCTGAAGGCTCTTGAGGGACAGTGCGAACGCTATGAGCCTTTCCTGCCGGGACACTACTACTGGAGCCGCGAGCCGGGTATGCGCCGATACTACCAGCGCGACTGGATGGACTATCAGGCCGTGAAGGACAACGGGGCGAGCGCAGCCGACATACGCGCCGGGCTGACCGATGCCGTCAGGCGACAGCTCATGTCCGACGTGCCCTACGGGGTGCTGCTCTCGGGCGGTCTCGACTCGTCGGTAATCTCGGCCATAGCCTGCCGATACAGCGAGATGCGCATCGAGGACGAGAGCCGCACCAAGGCATACTGGCCGCGTCTCCACTCGTTTGCCGTGGGGCTGAAGGGTGCCCCCGACCTCGCCAAGGCACGCCTTGTGGCCGACCATATAGGCACCGTACACCACGAAATCAACTACACCATCGAGGAGGGGCTTGATGCCATCCGCGACGTAATCTACTACATCGAGACCTACGACGTGACCACCGTGAGAGCCTCAACGCCGATGTATCTGCTGGCTCGCGTCATCAAGTCGATGGGCATCAAGATGGTGCTTTCGGGCGAAGGAGCCGACGAGATATTCGGCGGCTACCTCTATTTCCACAAGGCACCGTCGGCAGAAGCGTTCCACGAAGAAACGGTGCGCAAGCTTTCCAAACTGCACCAGTACGACTGCCTGCGCGCCAACAAGAGCCTTTCGGCATGGGGCGTGGAGGGTCGCGTGCCGTTCCTCGACAAGGAGTTCCTCGACATAGCCATGCGCACCAACCCGGCGGCAAAGATGTGTCAGGGCAAGACGGTGGAGAAGCGCATCGTCCGCGAGGCGTTCGCCGATATGCTTCCTCAGGAAGTGGCATGGCGGCAGAAGGAACAGTTCAGCGACGGAGTGGGCTACTCGTGGATCGACACGCTGAAGGCCGTCACCTCGGCAGCCGTGAGCGACAAGCAGATGGCTCATGCAGCAGAGCGGTTCCCCGTGAACCCGCCGCGCAACAAGGAGGAATATTACTATCGCAGCATCTTTGCCGAGCACTTCCCCTCGGAGTCGGCAGCACGCAGCGTGCCCAGCGAGGCGAGCGTGGCGTGCAGCACAGCCATCGCACTGGAGTGGGATGCGGCCTTCAAGGGCATGAACGATCCCTCGGGACGCGCCGTCAGCGGAGTACACGAGCAGGCATACTGACATTTTCCTCACATTTCGCTAACCTGACGTGCCCCTGAAAGTTTTTTTGCTTTACTTTCGGGGTTCACTTCAATAGGTTCAATCTCCCCTCCCTTGGGGAGGGGTTGGGGGATGATGGGAAGCCCACCCCGGCCCTCCCGAAGGGAGGGAGCCTGAACGAGGCTCAGTATTCTCTCACAACTAACCGTCTAACTTCTAACGGTCGCTTTCCCCCCCTCCCTTTGGGAGGGCCAGGGGTGGGCTCCCACTCCCCTCTTCCTTGGAGGTTGCGCCGCAGGGCATGGCGGATTTAAAATCCTGATATTCGACTCAGGCGGATAACATATCCGCATGAACGTTAGGCTCCCTACACCCCGAAGGGGCAACAATA
>ONLG01000056.1 GCA_900318625.1 uncultured Prevotella sp. | reverse complement strand
GTGGGAGGCCAAGGCATCCTTTCCATCGCAACGATAATAGGCGAAGCCGCCATGAACGAAGACCTTTACATCAAGCAAGCCGAGGTTCACGGAATGTCGCAGCGAGGCGGCGACGTGCAGTCGAACCTCCGCATCTCGTCGGAACCCATCCACAGCGACCTCATTCCGCGTGGCAAGGCCGACGTGATAATATCAATGGAGCCGATGGAGGCTCTGCGCTACCTGCCTTATCTGAAGCCGCAAGGATGGATAATCACCTCGGGCATGCCGTTCAAGAACATCCCCAACTATCCCGACGAGGCCAAGCTGATGGACGACCTGCGCCAGATTGGCAACGTGAAAGTGCTCGACATCGAGACGATGGCTAAGGAAAACGACGTGCCGCGCTCTGCCAACGTAATCCTTCTGGGTGCTGCTCAGGAGGCTCTCGGCATCGAATACAACAAGCTTGAGGATGCCGTGCGCCGCGTCTTTGCACGCAAGGGCGAGAAGATAGTCGAGGCAAACATCAAGGCTCTGGCACTGGGCAAGGAGGTGAAGCAATGATACCTACACCCATTGACCGCCAGACGGTGGACAGCCTGATAGCCAAGGCAGGCATACAGGACTTTGCCCATGCCACCATACGCGAGGTGAAGCAGGTGGCTGCGGCTGCCGAGAAAGCCTCGGGCGTGGAGTTCATAAAGATGGAGATGGGCATACCCGGCCTGCCGGCAGCCCGTGTGGGTGTGGAGGCTCAGCTCAAGGCACTCAGCAACGGCATCGCCAACCTCTATCCCGACATTCAGGGCCTGCCCGAACTCAAGCAGCAGGCTTCGCGCTTTGTGAAAGCATTTATCAATGTGGACATCAGTCCCGAGGGCTGCGTGCCTGTATGCGGCTCCATGCAGGGCACCTTTGCCAGCTTCCTCACCTGTTCGCAGGCCGACAAGCGCCGCAACACGGTGCTCTTCATCGACCCGGGCTTCCCCGTGCAGAAGATGCAGCTGCAAGTGCAGGGCGTTGCCTACGAGACGTTCGACGTGTATGACTATCGCGGCGACAAGCTGCGGGCGAAGCTCGAAAGCTATCTCGAGAAGGGAAACATCTGCGCCATAGTCTACTCTAACCCCAACAACCCCTCTTGGGTGTGCCTCACCGACGACGAGCTGCGCACCATCGGTGAGCTTGCAACGCAGTATGATGCCATCGTAATGGAAGACTTGGCATACTTCGCAATGGACTTCCGTCAGGACATGAGCCGTCCGTTCGAGCCGCCTTACCAGCCTTCCGTGGCACACTATACCGACAACTACATCCTGCTCATCAGCGGTTCGAAGGCTTTCAGCTATGCCGGAGAGAGGATAGGCGTTACCTGCATAGGCGACAAACTGTTCCACCGTCACTACGACGACCTCGCTGCAAGATATGAGGGGCTGCCTTTCGGCCTCGTGTTCTCAACGCGTATGCTCTATGCCCTGTCGTCGGGAACGAGCCATTCGGCACAGTATGCCATGGCGGCGATGCTCAAGGCGGCTGCCGACGGCGACTATAACTTCCGCAACGAGATAATCGTCTATGGCGAGCGCGCACACAAGCTGAAGGACATTTTCACGCGTAACAACTTCTACGTAGTCTACGACAAGGACCTCGACAAGCCCATAGCCGACGGCTTCTACTTCACCATAGGCTATCCCGGAATGACCTCCGGCGAGCTTGCACGCGAGCTGATGTACTACGGTGTGTCGGCTATCTGCCTCGTGACGACGGGCAGCAAGCAAGAGGGACTGCGTGTCTGCACTTCCTTCATCGAAGATCACCAGTACCAGCAGCTTGAAGAACGCATGGCTATATTCAGGCAGAACAATCCTGTTTAGGGTGATAGCAATGTTAAAGGGGCTCGCAACGGCGAGCCCCTTTACTGTCTGTGAGTGTTTCCTAAGCTTTTTCAACCCTTATCCTGGCATCAACCGCGATAACGTTTTCAGCGTCGGCAAGGAGCGGATTGATGTCCATCTCCTTTATCTCGGTGGCAAAGCGCAGCAGTGTGGACAGGCGGACGATGATCTCGGCATACTTCCGCTCGTTGATACCGCTCTGTCCTCGCGTGCCCTTGATTATCTTGTAGCCGCGCAGCGAGTGTATCATGCTCTGGGCCTCGGCAAGCGACAGCGGTGCCAGTCCGCTCGAAACGTCTTTCAGCACCTCAACGAATATGCCGCCCAAGCCGCACAGCACCACGTGGCCAAAGCGCTTCTCGTACTTTGCTCCGATGAAAAGCTCGGTGCCGCGCAGCATCTTCTGCACCATCACACCCGTGGCTTCGGGCAGCTGCATCATGCGGTCGAACTCGGCTTCGAGCACCTGTCGGGAGCGTATGTTGAGCGCAACGCCGCCCACGTCGCTCTTGTGGACCGGTCCCACCACCTTAGCCACCACCGGGTAGCCGCAACGCTCGGCGAAGTCGGCCACTTCCTGCTTCGACGTGCTCACCAGTTCGGGCACGGTGGGTATGCCGGCACTGTCGAGAAGTTCGTGGACCAGGGCCGGAGCGATATATCCGTCCTCCTTGATACCGTCGATAATGCGTCGTATGCGCGGCACGTCGACACCGTGGATTGTCACCTGCTGGTCGGCAGGAGCTGGCGTTCGCATCACTTGGGTGAGGGCTGTTGCGAGTGTCACCTCGTCAGAGAAGTTCACGTGACCTTTGTGGAGGAACTCCTGAACCTCCTCTCCGGCAGTGTTAACGCTGGGCAGTATGGGGAAGATAGGTTTCTTGCACTCGAGCATCTTCTTGTGGAGCACATCGTAGACGGAGTAGAGCTGTACCAGTCCCGGCGTGCCGAAGATTACCATTATGGCATCTATGTTGTCGAGCTTGTTCTCGCAGAAGTCTATGGCAGCAGCCAGATGTTCCGGGCCTCCGGTGGCGAGTATGTCGATGGGGTTGGCTACCGACGAGCCGGGAAGCAGCTGCTCCTTCAGCTCCTCTGCCAGGTCGTGGGGCAGGGGAGGCACGTTCATGCCGCCCTTCGACAGTGCGTCGGTCAGCATGACACCCGGACCGCCGGCGTGAGTGACGATGGCGAAGTTGCGTCCGTTGAACCGTGGCAGGGTGAAGATGCAGCCCACGGTGGTCAGTTCCTCGCGTGAGAAGCAGCGCACGATGCCAGCCTTGCGGAAGAGAGCTTCCACGGCAGAGTCGCTCGAGGCTATCGCACCGGTGTGGCTCGATGCTGCGCGGCTGCCGCTCTCGCTCGAACCGGCCTTGATGGCGGCTATGCGGCATCCTTTGCGGATAAGCGATGTGGCATGATAGAGCAGCTTGTCGGGGTCGGCAATGTTTTCAATGTAGAGCAGTTTCACCATTGAGTCGCGCTCGGCATCGAAGTTTTCGTCCATATATTCAAGCACAGTCTCGATGCCTATCTGCCTTCCGTTGCCCACCGACCATACCGAATTGAAGCTGAGACCCTTGCTCACGGCACTCTCCAGGATGAAAACAGCAGTGGCACCAGAGCCTGAGATGAAGTCTACGCCTTGTGGGGTGAGGTGAGGGATGGGCTTGGTGAACACCGAGTGGTGGTGGCGCGTGAGCAGTCCGATGCAGTTGGGGCCTATCAGCGCACAGCCATACTGGTTGCAGATGTCCACGATGCGCTGCTCGAGCTTGGCTCCCTCGGCGGTCTCTTCGCCGAAGCCGGCAGAGATAATGATGAAAGCCCTCACCTGCTTCTCCTTGGCAAGATACTCCACGTAGTCGGGACAGAAGCGGGCAGCCACCACCAGTATGGCCATGTCGGTGGGAGGAAGTTCCTTGACGTCGTGGATGGCGGGTATTCCCTGCACTTCCTCTTCCTTTGGGTTTATCACGCGCAGTTCGCCGGCATACTTTCCTTCAAGCAGATTGCGCACAATAGCGCCGCCTGGCTTGTGGATGTTGTTCGAGCCGCCTACTACGACGATGCTCTCGGGCTGTAATAGCTGTTTGTTTATCATAGCTGTTCAGGTTAGGTCGAATGTTATATATAAATAAGGTGTGTGGCAGCTTTCTTATAAATCGTGCATAACGTTGCAAAAATACGTGAAAATAACTGTAAGTCAAAAGTTTTTTCGGTATGATTTCATAGAAAAGCATATTTTATTGTACTTTTGTGGCAACCTAAACCGGAAATTAGCACATCTAAATATAGACATAAAATGATTTGGAATCCGAACAAAGAGTGCATGAGCCGCGACGAGATGAGCGCATTGCAAGGCAAGCGGCTGCACAAGATAGTAGAGTATGTATATCACAATGTGCCGTTCTATCGTCACAAGATGCAGGAACTTGACATACGTCCTGACGATATTCAGACCATCGAAGATATACAGAAGCTCCCTTTCACCACTAAAAAGGACCTGCGCGACAACTATCCCTTCGGGCTGCAGGCAGCTCCGCAGAGCGAGATAATACGTGTTCACGCATCATCGGGAACCACCGGCAACCCCACCATAGTAGGCTACACTCGCAAGGACATCGGCGTGTGGAGCGAGTGCATGGCGCGCTGTCTGACGGCCTTCGGCGTCACACGCAACGACATTTTCTCAGTAAGCTACGGCTACGGACTGTTCACCGGTGGTCTGGGTGCCCACTACGGAGTGGAGCATATAGGAGCTTCGGTGGTGCCAGCGTCGACAGGCAACACCGAGAAGCACCTCAAGCTGATACGCGACCTGGGAGTGACTGGCATAGCCTGCACACCGTCGTATGCGCTCTATCTGGCCGAAACGATGGACCGCATGGGTATAAGCAAAGACCAGATACGCCTTCGCGTTGGAGCCTTCGGTGCCGAGCCATGGACTGAGCAGATGCGCAATGAGATACAGGAACGGCTCGGACTGAAGGGCTACAACATCTACGGACTGAGCGAGGTGATGGGACCGAGCGTAAGCTATGAGTGCCAACACCAGCACGGAAGCCACATCAACGAAGATCACTTCTATCCAGAGATAATCAATCCCGTAACCCTTGAGAACCTGCCCAACGGCCAGACGGGCGAGCTTGTGTTCACAACGCTCACCAAGGAGGGTATGCCCGTGCTGCGCTATCGCACCCGCGACCTCTGTATGCTCATGGAGGGACAGTGCGACTGTGGCCGTACCAATGTGCGTATGGGCCGCATCGAGGGCCGTTCAGACGATATGCTCATCATCCGAGGCATCAATGTCTTCCCGTCGCAGGTGGAAAGTGTGGTGCTCTCGATGAAGGAATTTGCTCCCCGTTATATGCTTGTTGTCGACCGCGTGAACAACCTCGACACCCTGCAGGTACAGGTAGAGCTGCGTCAGGACTACTTCACCAGCACCCTCGACACCCCTGCCGCCATCGACCAGCTGAGCAAGAAGCTCGCCTCTAAGCTCAAGAGCGTGCTCAGCATCAGTGCAAAGGTGCAGCTCAAGGCACCCAACACCATTGAGCGGAGCCAGGGAAAGAGTGCTCATGTCATTGATAACCGAAAACTTTAAACCCTAAATCAACATACTGTTACGATGGAATATTCTCCATATTTCAATCCAGAGATTGAAACGATGCCGCGCCAGCAGCTTGAGCAGCTACAGCTGGAACGGCTCAAAGCTACCGTGGCCCATGCCATGAACTCGCCTTTCTATCAGGAAAAGTTCAAGGAGCTGGGCATAACCCCTGATGACATACAGACTCTCGACGACGTGAAGCGACTGCCCTTCACTACTAAGGAGGACCTGCGCGAACACTATCCGTTCGGGCTGGCAAGCGTTCCGCTGAAGGACTGCGTGCGTCTGCACTCGTCGAGCGGCACCACCGGCAACCCCACCGTTGTGCTACACACTCAGAAAGACCTCGAAGAGTGGGCCAATGCCGTGGCTCGCTGTCTGTGGATGGTGGGCAGTAGGCCCGAAGATGTGTTCCAGAACTCGGCAGGCTATGGTATGTTCACCGCCGGACTGGGCTTCCAGTATGGAGCCGAAAAGGTGGGTATGCTCACCGTGCCGGCAGCAGCAGGCAATACCAAACGGCAGATAAAGTTCATCCGCGACTTCGGTACCACCGTGCTCCATGCCATCCCCAGCTATGCCTCACGTATCTATGAGGTGATGAAGGAGGAAGGATGCGACCCGCGCCGCGACACCAGTCTGCGAGTGCTTTGCATCGGAGCAGAGCCGCATAGCGAGGAGCAGCGGCAGCGAATAGAGCAGAACCTCGGAGTGAAAGCCTACAACTCCTACGGCATATCTGAGATGATGGGCCCGGGAGTGGCCTTCGAGTGCCCTGAACAGAACGGCTTGCACATCTGGGAAGACTACTTCATAGTTGAGATTATCGACCCTGTGACCTTGCAGCCTGTTGCCGACGGAGAGTTGGGCGAGCTCGTGCTGACAACCATCAACCGCGAGGGTATGCCCTTGCTGCGCTACCGCACTCGCGACCTCACGCGCATACTGCCCGGCAAATGTGCCTGTGGCAGAACCCACAAGCGCCTCGCACGTCTGCAAGGCCGCTCCGACGACATGATCATCCTCAAGGGAGTCAACATCTTCCCGATACAGATTGAGAAGATACTCCTGAAGTTCCGCGAACTCTCTACCGACTATCTCATCACCTTGGAGACCACCGGCAGCGGCGACGTGATGACCGTAGAGGTTGAGCTTAGCCAGCTCTTCACCGACGACTATACGCGTCTGAACCAGCTGCAGCGCGAGATAACGCGCCAGCTCAAGGACGAAATCCTGATTACGCCTAAGGTAAAGCTCGTGCCCAAGGGCACACTGAAAACCTCCGACGAGGCGAAGGCAGTGAGAGTGAAAGACCTACGCAAACTGTTCTAAAACGTAATACTATGACTATCAACCAGCTTTCCATCTTCATCGAAAACCGTTCGGGAACCCTTGTCAAGGTGCTCGATATCCTGAAGAACGCCAACATCCAGATTGTGGCTTCTACCATTGCCGATACGGCAGAGTATGGTATATACCGACTGATATGCAGTGAACCCACGCGTGCCTACGAGCAGCTGAAGGCTGCTGGGGTGGCAGTGGCACTGTCCGACGTGTTTGCCATCGAACTCGACGACGTGCCGGGACGTGCTGCCGATGCCGTGCGCATCATCAGCAATGCCGACATCAGCATCACCTATATGTACACCTTCCTGTTCAACGGCAAGGGAATACTTATCTTCCGCACCGACAACACAGAAGGTGCGCGAGAGACAATCATCCTGAACAGCCTGAAATTCATCGGCGAGAAAGATCTCACGAAGTGGGTGTAGCCCACGGATAGATAAACTAAACACCCCTGCAATCTCGTGGTTGCAGGGGTGTTCGCTTTATGACGTGTCCTACAATGGCTAAGATTGATGATGAAAAAGCAAACTCTCAGACCAATGTGGCATAAATCACCGAATAAAATTCCCACAAATCACCGAGTAAAATTTCCACAAATCACCGAATGTAATTACCGCAAATGACCGAAAAGTTATAAGTTTCTTTGGTTGATTGGAATAAAATGACAATCTTTGCAATCGAAATAAAGAGTAACGTTATGGCAAAATACAAACAGCGGATAGCAGACAGACTTCTTGTACGTAAGGTTCTCGGAAAAGGTGCCGTTCTCATAGAAGGTCCCAAATGGTGTGGCAAGACAACTACGGCAAAACAATTGGCAAAGAGTGTGCTTGACCTTGGAGATGCATCGGTGCTTAAACAAAGTTCACAGATGATAGAGATAAGTCCCAGGTCTCTGTTGGAAGGAAAGACTCCTCGCTTGATAGATGAATGGCAGGCGTTACCTTCTATTTGGGATTCCATCCGAAGCGAAGTGGACAAACGAAGTGAACCTTCCCAGTTTATCCTCACGGGTTCTTCCGTACTTCCTGATGCCGATGCGACAATTCATAGTGGTACAGGGCGATTCGCACATATTATGATGCGTCCTATGAGTTTGTTTGAATCGGGCGAGTCATCAGGCACGATTAGCCTGAATGATTTGTTCGATGGAAAAACGCCGGAAGTTCAGCAATGTGACCTAAGTATTGATGACATCGCCTACCTTACCTGCCGAGGTGGATGGCCTTGGGCAACATTGATTTCCAAGGAAGTTGCTCTTGACCAAGCCTTCGACTATGTGGATTCGGTGATAAAGCGAGATATACAGCGTGTGGATAAAGTGAAAAGAAGTCCTGAGCGGACAAGGTTGCTACTGCGTTCATACGCAAGAAACATCTCACAGCAAGTTTCATACGCAACCATTCGTAAAGACATGCTTGCAAACGATGCAAACACTTTGGACGAAGATACAGTAGCCGACTATATCAAGGCCTTGAAAAAACTCTTTGTCATTGAAGACCTTGCTGCATGGAACCCAAACCTGCGAAGCAAGGCTGCAATCAGAACCAGCGACACACGACACTTCGTTGACCCGAGCATCGGAATTGCCGCACTTGGTATTGCTCCAAAAGACCTAATCAATGATTTAGATACTTTCGGACTATTCTTTGAAGATATGGCCGTGCGAGATCTGCGTGTATATGCTGAGGCATTGGATGGTGGGCTTTACCATTACAGAGACAGCAACGGCCTTGAATGTGACACTGTCCTTCATCGGCGTAATGGCAGCTATGCTTTGCTTGAGGTGAAACTGGGAGGAGAAGAAAGCATCAATGCTGGAGCAGCCAGTATGATAGAACTCGCAGGAAAAATTGATACCGATAAAATGCCTGCACCATCTTTTATGGCGGTTATTATCGGTGTGGGCAGGTATGCCTATAGAAGGCAAGATGGGGTGTATGTCATCCCCATAGGCTGCCTTAAGTATTAAAACCCACACCACCCCCAACGCTCGCCATTAGAATTTGTAATGAACAAAGTAAGAGGTCGTGTCAGTACTTTTTTGACACGACCTCTTTTCGCACTCAGTGACGAGTAATCCTCATGTTTTTTTCTGGTTGTCTTATCTTATTTGACAACAGCCTTCACATTGTTGTGAATGTATATGCCCTTTGCAGTAGGCTTGCCGTTGAGGTGTCGACCGTCGAGGGTGTACCAGCTGTTCTCGTCGTTCGTCACGGCATTGGTCCGGGGAGCCATGTCAATGCCTGTTGCGTTGCTTTTTACATTGACAACATAGCTTGTCGTGGTCTTCATGTCGCCACCGATAGCCTGGATGGTGCAGGCGTATCCGCCTTCGGTCTGCTCCACTTGCTTGATGACGTGGGCGGCTTTTCCTTCTACGGTGGCTTCAATGTCGTCTGCGGTAATCACCTCGTTCAGCTCCATGGTATATTCCGTCTGGTCGGCTTTGAAGTCGCTGACCTTTTGACCCTTAATCTTCAGGCCAGTAACCTTGGCATTGTATATCAGTTCGATGTCGTCTACCAGTACTTCGTCCTTGTCACTGCCCTGTCCTGCGTCGGCATTGGTTGAAATAGTAACCAGAATGGCCTTCGGGTCAACGGTATTCTGTGTGTATTCAAAGGGAATGGAGATGCGTTTCCATTTTTCGTTGGTAGTGGCTATCTCGTTGTTCTTGGCTTTTGCTACGACGTTGGTGCTGGTTTTGACTTCCGGATCCTGATAGAATGTGCCGTCGGTAATGGCGGCACTGATGGTGGCGTATGGATGTTGTGCATTAGCCGTTCCCTGCTTGAACTTCACCCATGCCGCAATAGAGTCTGGCTTAGAGCAAAGCGGTGTGTAGTAGGGATCTTTATTGCCGTCCACGTCGTCCTTGCTCATGTCAGCATAGGCATAATTCCTCGTTGCATCGTCTGCCAATGCTGATGCGGCATTCATGCGCCCGGTAGTCATCGTGCCATTAGCGATAACTTTAAATAAAAAGTAGTCCATCTCTTTTGCAAATATACGGGCACTTGTACTGCCAGAGTGGGCATCAGTTGATGCCTCGATGTGATGGCCTGCAGCTGAAGCCAGGTCGCCTGTTGCTGTCTCGAACGAATGCCATGCGTTAGGTTCTTGATAGCTGTCTGTCGAGGTATGCCAGTTCTCGAAGCTCTGGTTGGCTATCTGGTAGCCGTTGCCGATGGCCACCTTGATGACCTGCCCAATCAGGGAGATGTCCAGATAGCAGCGCAGGCGGTCGCCCTCAATCTTTCCACGAAGCTCTACAGGTATTTCACCAATCATGGTTCCCATCCATACGGATACATTTGGGTCATCACCTTTTGTGATTTTAACATTTTGTTTGGCCAACAGCAGTGTGGCATTGCCATCTTGAATGGGCTTGATTCCCTTCAGTTCCACATTGCCTACACCTGTGGGGGTGTTTCCAGCCTGAAGAATAAAGTTCTTGAGGTTGATATCATACAGTCCGCCGTTTTCTGTAACCGAGATGACGGCATTTTGTTCAGACGACACACCGTTTACGGTAATGGTGATGGGTACGTTGTAGTCGGTTGCAAAGGTAGCAACAGCTGTTGTGACAATCAGTAATAAAGTAAATAATTTCTTCATTTCTTTAATGTTTTATTTGTTAAATAGTATAGCACTCTCCAATTTCAGACCCGTGCCCCAATGTTGCTAAGACAATAGTTTTCGCCGTACTTGTCCGCGAGGCATACAACAGTGTAGAGTTTCACCGCCGTCCTTTCTTAGGCGTTGCAAAGGTACGCAATAATTCTTAATCAGCATCATCTTGCAGGACGTTATTATGTGATTCTCCTGCAACTTGAGCACAACTTGAGCCACAAGAAACTTGAAATGTTTACCTTTTCTCTTAATTCAAGCCATTCCGCACTACGACACATCCCCCCTCGGTAGCCACAGCCTCGTTGTCGGTCGCGTCAACGTCCTCAATATTGAAGAATTCCTTCCACTCGCCCCCCCTCATCCTCCTTGGGGTATTGTTTAATGGGATATTGTTGTAATATTTTCAAGAATGTTTTTATGACTGTGTTACATTGTCTGTCTTTGATGGAGAAAAGCGGGTGTAGTAAACCTGACTAATGGATTGTTTGATTAGTACATATTGAGATTTTCGGCATATACAGGATCTGGTTCTTTGAGAATTTCGGCGTATTTCAACAACAAACTTTTGAGAATTTCGGCATTTTTATTTCTTTTCCTTTGGTAAATGGGATTTTATAGCTACCTTGGCACCGAATAAAATTAAATAATATGGCAGAAAGGATATTTAGACGCAAAATCTATGAGCAAATGCTGAATTGGAAACATAATCAGCACGGGACAACCGCACTTCTTATTAGAGGTGCAAGGCGTGTCGGTAAATCCACTGTTGCCGAGGAGTTTGCCCGACGTGAATACGAGAGCTACATATTGGTTGATTTCTCAAAGGCAACGCCAGCAATACACCGTTTGTTTGAAGATGTCTCCAATCTGGACTACATCTTCACCCAGCTGCAACTTAATTATCGAAAAAGCCTGAAACCACGCAAGTCTGTCATCATCTTTGATGAAATACAAAAGCAGCCATTAGCCCGGCAAGCCATTAAAACGCTTGTGGCCGACGGACGCTACGATTATATAGAGACTGGCTCTCTGTTGAGCATCAAGCGTAAAAGAAAGTCAGCAGGCAACTCTGGGCAACAGAAAAACATTCTCATTCCCAGCGAGGAAACACGCCTTGATATGTATCCTATGGACTATGAGGAGTTTCGTTGGGCATTGGGAGATGACCAAACAATTCCACTTTTGCGAACAATGTTCAACAGTCTGAGTCCGCTGAGTGATGATACTAATCGTCGTATGATGCGCGATTTTCGTCTGTATGTTTTGGTTGGAGGCATGCCCCAAGCTGTCAATGACTACCTTGATACTCACGACATGAGTATTGTCGATCAACGCAAGCGTAGCATTCTTGACCTCTACGATGAGGATTTCTACGACTTGGACCCATCAGGCCAAACCTCAGATTTGTTTCACGCCATTCCTGCTCAACTAAACAGTAACGCATCTCGCTACCAGGTTAGTAGCGTGATTGATGGAGGAAAACTGGATCGTTTGAGAGGCCAGATAAATATCCTCAAAGATTCCATGACCGTCAATATAGCTTATCATGCTAACGACCCAAGTGCAGGACTGGCATCACACATCAACCGCGACCAGTTC
>ONLG01000003.1:66384-100734 GCA_900318625.1 uncultured Prevotella sp. | reverse complement strand
AAATCTTAAATAATCCTGCTTCCATATCAAAATGGGTGACTAATGCTGCCCTGCCCAATGTGGAAATGTTCATCCAGTTATCTAAGATATTGGGTGTGAGTTATTGACGATTTACTTTTGACAGAAGATTATGACTAAAAAACAAGCAATACAACTGTTCCAAGAGCGCAAGGTGCGCACAATATGGGATGATCAAGAAGAGAAGTGGTACTTCTCAATTGTAGATGTCTGTGGCGTCTTAACGGACAGCAAAGATGTGACTGCGTATTGGAGAAAGCTGAAACAACGTTTAAAAGCAGAGGGTAATGAAACCGTGACAAATTGTCACGCTTTGAAACTGAAAGCTGCAGATGGTAAGATGCGCCTGACGGATGTTGCTGACACTGAGCAACTTTTCCGCATTATCCAATCTATACCTTCACCTAAAGCTGAGCCTTTCAAACAGTGGATGGCACAGGTGGCCAGCCAGCGCATTGACCAGATGCAAGACCCTGAACTGAGTATCGACCAAGCCATTATCGACTATAAGCGGTTAGGATATAGTGACGCATGGATCAACCAGCGCATCAAGAGCATCGAAGTGCGTAAGGAGTTGACCGACGAGTGGAAACGGACGGGCGTAAAAGAGGGACTGGAATATGCTTCGCTAACTGACATCATCACCCGTGAATGGAGTGGCTTCACGACAAAGCAGTACAAACACTTCAAAGGATTGAAGAAAGAAAATCTGCGCGATAACCTGACCAACCTTGAAATAGCCTTCAACATACTTGCTGAAGCCTCAGCTACAGAACTTTCCAAGCAACGCGACCCTCGCGGTTTCCATCAGCAGTCCCAAGTGGCTAAAGACGGCGGTAGCGTGGCAAAGGCAGCACGCAATCAGTTGGAGAGTCAATTAGGCCATAGTGTTATTTCGCCTGCCAAGGCCAGCGACTATCTGTTGTCGGAAGAATCAAAAGATGATATGGAAAAATGAATTGTTCTCTTAATAGCCATTTAAGTTCACGAGGCTTTGCATAAAGCCAACGAGGGTGTTAACAAATTTTCATTCAATTGATAATATAATATGATAAAGCAAATTATTGATAATAATAGTGAAGTAAAGCCTAACTCAAAGAAGTTGGAAGCTCTGAAAGAGAATTTTGCAGGATGCTTCACAGCTGAGGGTGCCTTTGACATAGAAAGGTTCAAGGACATGATAAAGGACGAGGTGGACATCAGCAACGAGGGCTATTCGCTCGACTTCTTGGGCAAAGAATATGCAAACCTCATTGCTTCCATTGATACCACAACGGTCATTGAGCCAGACATTGAGCATAATGAGAAGCCGGAAAACAAGGATAGTGAGAACATCTATATCAGTGGTGACAATCTGGATGCGCTGAAGCACTTGCTGAAGTCGTATGCAGGCAAAGTGAAGTGTATCTATATTGATCCTCCTTACAATACAGGTTCTGACGGATTCGTCTATAACGACAAGTTCCGCTTTACGCCAGAGGAATTGGAGAAGAAGCTGAGCATTGACGAGGATGAGGCGAAGCGCATCCTTGACCTTACTTCCCGTGGCAGCAGCACGCACTCGGCCTGGCTGATGTTCATGTCGCCCCGCTTGCAGTTGGCTCGCGAATTGCTGTCGAAGGATGGGGTTATCTTTATCTCGATTGACGACAACGAGCAGGCTAACCTGAAGCTGCTTTGCGACTATGTGTTTGGTGAAGAGAATTTCTTAGCTAATCTAACAAGAAGAACTAAAAGTGGTGGTGGCTCTGCAGCTGACGCTTTTGCCGTCGAAAATGATTACATATTAGCTTATGCTCGTGATGCAGAGCAACTGGGTAGTCTTTACATACCCTATACAGAAGAGTATTTGAAGCGATATAAAGAAGAGGATAATATTGGGAAATTCTTTTGGGACACAATGTCTCGTTCATGTACTGGTACTAAACCTTATCAGATTGAAGCACCAGATGGTACTATGCTTGATGGTAATTGGTTCAAAAGTGAAGAAACTTATTTGAAGGATAAGGCAGCTGGTGATACTCGAATTATAAAGAAAACAGATGGCACTTGGTCCGTACAATTCAAGCAACGAATAGCTGAAGGAAAGAAACTTCGTTCAATACTTATAGAAGAGTATGTCCGTAGAGACCTTCTTGGCAATGAATTCAAGTCAACACAAGAAGATCTGGAGAAACTTGGAATGGGTGGATTATTCTCGAATCCCAAAACAGTATTTCTTTTAAATTACTTGATTCAACTAATAGCAGGCGACAATAATTACATTTTAGATTTCTTTTCCGGTAGTGCAACAACAGCTGAGGCTGTATTGCAAAGCAATATAACCTCGACTAAAAAGAATCATTTTATAATGGTTCAACTGCCAGAGGATTTAGATGTGGCGGTGAAAACTTCAACAGGTTCGATAAAAGCAACATTAGAGCGTGATATAAGTTTTTTGGATGAGAATCATTACCCCCACACATTAGACTTCATAGGATTTGAAAGACTAAAACGTGCAGCGAAGCAGATAACAGAGAAAAATCCTCTTTTTAAGGGTGGACTTGGCTTCAAACATTACACTTTACATGAGGCTACAGAAGATGTATTGGACAAATTAGAGAAGTTTGACCCGCGTGAGTCTGGCTTTGCCAACAACATGCTGGAGGAATTCGGCAGGGAAACCGTGCTTGAAACATGGAAGGTGCGCGATGGCTATGGCATGAATACTAAGATGGAGGAAGTACAGTTGGCAGACTATACCGCCTACCAATGTGGCGACCATCTCTATCTGACCGACGAGGGCATGAGCGACGAAGCCATCACAACGTTGGTAGAAAAGTATGGTGACCAGTCGGCCTGGGGACCTCATTACGTGGTGCTCTTCGGCTATAGTTTCAACTTCGGTGCTACGGATGCACTGAAGAAGAACCTGCCGCTGCTGAACGAGGGCGAAAAACAAATAAAGATAAACATCGACATCCGATATTAAGGCGTATGGACATTATACTAGAAGCTGGGTTGCCCCATCAGCAAATACCCGTTGACAGATTAGGCAGCGTTTTCGAGAAGACACATTTGGATGCCCCCTTGAAACCATACGAGAACCCGATTATCGACCATGAGGACGTGGCCACGGAATGGGCTCTCCGCCGGATAGAGAACACAGAGGAGCTGAAACCTTACAACCGCAAGGTGGTGAGAGCTGAGAACGGTGTGCTGAATCTCGACATCAAGATGGAAACGGGAACGGGCAAGACCTACGTCTATACACATGCCATCTATGAACTGCACAAACGGTATGGGTTCAACAAATTCGTGGTTGTAGTCCACTCTCTGCCCGTCAAGTCGGGTGCCGTCCAGTTTATGGGCGACCCATACGTGCAAAGGCATTTCCGCGACACGCTGGGCTATGGGGCAGAGATAGAACTGTGCGAAGTGGCAGCCATGAAGAAAAAGAAGAAGGGGCACAACTATTTCCCCTCTTCGGTGCGCGACTTTGTGAATGGCTCATGCCAGAACAAGAATCGTATCTATGTGATTGTGGTCAATCAGCAGTTGCTCCAAAAAGGGAAATTGCTGGACAAGAAGGACTATGACATAGCCGTGCAGGGCTTTGTGCGTCCCTTTGATGCCATTAAGGCAACTCGTCCGATAGTGATTATTGACGAGCCTCACCGCTTTGAGCGCAGTAACACCACCTACAAACGCATATTGAGCGAAATAGCTCCTCAGTGCATCATCCGCTTTGGAGCCACGTTCCCCGAAGTGGCAGTGCCTGTGCTAAAGCCAAACAAACAGGGGAAAATGGTTAAGCAGAAAGAAATGCAAAAGGACTATCTGAACCTGCTGTATAACCTCACTGCCTGCGATGCTTTCAACCAGAACTTGATTAAGGGAGTAGCAAAAGAACACTTTAACCCGACGACCTCAGAGAACGAGAAGGTTAGAGTTGTCAGCATTGATGGCAAAGAGAGCGTTACCCTACACTTTACGAAAAAGGACCAAAGCCATCGTTATGTCTTGCATAAAGACGAATCGCTGGGTATTATGAGTGAGCATCTTTCGGGCATCACCATTAGTGGTATAAGCAACTCTGAGGTCGAACTGTCAAACGGACAGACCAAACATGTGGGCGATGAGTTTACTGCAGACATCTATTCAGCTTCCTATCAGGAGAATATGATTAGGATGGCTATACAACGACATTTTGAAACAGAGCGCCTGTTGTTCCATCGCGAAAGCAAAATCAAAACACTTGCATTGTTTTTCATAGACAACATTGTTTCATTCAGAGGTGACGAGCAAGGTAACGGCGCATGGCTACGCGACATCTTCGACAAGTGGTTGGAATATTATCTGAAAGAAGAACTGAGAAACGAAGAGAACTCAGAGGACTATGCCGACTTTCTGAAGGCCAGTCTTCAGGACATTGCAGGCTGTCGTGCCGGCTATTTTGCGAAAGACAACAACGACAGCGACGAGGCCATTGCCGAGGAGGTGGCCGACATTCTGAGGAACAAGAAAAAACTCCTCTCGTTCAAGGATGAAAACGGGAATTGGAACGTGCGCCGTTTCCTCTTCTCAAAATGGACTCTGAAAGAGGGTTGGGATAATCCTAATGTATTTACCATAGCTAAGTTGCGCTCCAGCGGCAGCGACATCAGCAAGCTGCAGGAAGTAGGGCGTGGACTTCGCCTGCCTGTAGATGAATATGGAAACAGGACAAGCAGCACGGACTTTATGTTGAACTATATCGTGGATTTCACGGAAAAGGATTTCGCCGACAAACTTGTTCGTGAAATAAATGGTGACATAGCAAAGAAAGAGACAGCACATATTATCATAAGCCGTGAAGAACTTGATCGTGTTGCCAATTTGCGGAGTATGAGCAATTTCCTTGCGTTGCTTAACGAACTATATGCGAAAGGATATGTAGATATGCAAGGAACAGATATCATCGTGAAAGATGACTCCATCATGGAGTTTAAAAATGAATATCCAGAATTCAACCTTGATAGTTTGAATTTGAACCGTGTCATTGACCGCAATGCTAACAACAACCGGCTGACAGTGAGGATTCGCAAGCCCAACTACCAGAAGATTGAATCGCTGTGGAAAGAAATCAATAAGAAATATCTGATGTTCTATCAAAAGAATATAGACAAAGATATTGAGAAAGCATTACCTGCTATATTGGAAGAAGGTGTATTCTCAAGAATGTCAGCTTCATCGGAACGTTCAGAAATTCAGGTTGACCAAAATGGAGCCACCGTTGTAAGTGAGGCGAATATTACATATATGCTCTATGGTAGGGATATGCCTTACAGCGAATTCCTGAAAAGAGCAAGTAAAGGAACTGCCATTTCTATTAATGTGATACATCAGGCAATATGTGAATACGCCAAAAAGCATGAAGGATTTAACGATAACCTTATCAATGATTTGACTTTGTCGCAACTTATAGGAAGATTCCGTGACTGGAAAATCGAGCACCTTGGAGGCTGCATTTCATACAAACAGGCAAATTACACGACCAAGACCACAGCTCTCACAAATGCCGATGGAAGTGTAAGAGATGAGGTGGTTATGGGGCGAATTGGTAAAAAGACAGACAACTCCCAAACTCCTCCAGAATACCTGTATGAACCAATTGCTTTTGACTCTCCGCTTGAAAGGACGAATATATTGGATAAGATAGATGCAGCAGAACTTATTGTATATGGTAAAATTCCCAATAGTAGCATCCGCATTCCGACCATAACGGACGAAACCTATTCTCCAGACTTCATGTATGTTGTCAAAAAGAAAGATGGTACAATGCAGATGAATGTTGTCATTGAAACGAAAGATGTCAATCAGAAAACAGACTTAAGACCAAAGGAAAGTGTAAAGATTGACTGCGCAAAGATTTTCTTTGAGCAGATTTCAAAGGACAACCCATCTTTACCTGTCAGTTTTGAACGACAAATTAACAGACAGAGGATGAACGAAATAATTGACAAACTTATTAATAATAGTTAGATTCATTCCTGTTTACTAGCTAACAATCAATGTTTATGGGTAACTGTAATATAGTTAGAGGTTAACTCGAAAAGGGACTATTTTAGAATTTGGATATGAACAACGAGATACAATTTATATTATACCAGTTGCCTGATGAGGAAGGCAGGGTACAGGTGGTGATAAAGGACGAGACAATATGGGCTACGCAGAAAGCGATGGCACAGTTGTTTGGTGTGGGTGTGCCCGCCATCAGCAAGCATCTGGCTCACATATTCGAAGAGGGAGAGTTGGAAAAAGATGTGGCTATTTCCAAAATGGAAACAACCACTCAACATGGTGCCATTGAAGGCAAAACACAGACGAATGAAACTGCATTTTATTCGCTTGATGCCATTATCGCCGTAGGCTATCGTGTTTCATCCGCCCGTGCAACGAAGTTCCGTATTTGGGCTACAAAAATACTGAATGAGTATATCCGTAAAGGTTTTGTGTTGGATGATGAGCGTCTGAAACAGGGCAAGGCTGTATTTGGAAAAGACTATTTCCGCGAATTGTTGGAGAGAGTCAGAAGCATACGTGCCAGTGAACGCCGTATCTGGCAGCAGATAACAGATATTTATGCAGAATGTTCTTACGACTACGACCGCAACTCTCCTACGACACGTGAGTTTTACCAAATGATACAGAACCGTTTCCACTATGCCATTACAGGGCAGACGGCTCCCGAAATTATATATGCCCGTGCAGACCACAGCAAAGAACACATGGGGCTGCAGACGTGGAAGAATGCACCAGACGGAAGGGTATTGCTTAGTGACACGAAGGTTGCTAAGAACTATTTGCCAGAAAAGGAGATACGGCAATTGGAAAGAGCCGTGACAGGCTATTTCGACTATATTGAAGACTTGATAGAACGGGAAAATGCTTTTAATATGGAGCAGTTTGCTGCCTCTGTCAATGAGTTCCTGACTTTCCGCAGATATGCGCTGTTGCCTGACAAGGGAAAAATAAGCAGAGAAGAAGCAGACCGAAAGGCGGAAGAAGAATATCGGCTGTTTAATCCAACCCAGAGGATAGATTCAGATTTCGACAAAGAACTACGGGGGCTGTTTGATACGGAATAACTATTTTATAGAGATAGTGGGTAATCACCACCGATACATTGGTCGCCTGGCTTCAGCAGGTCTTTATGCTGATTTACCATTCCAAGGCGAAAGTAGCCGTCTGCTGTAATTATGAACTTAGGTAGTGTCATATCTTTGAGTATCGGTTAATGTTGTATTTCAATTCTTCCACGTCGATGAACCGAGAGGCACGGTAGACTTCTTTTCCATCCATCAGCAACAACACCGTTGGTCCGGAATAGACGAGGAAGCGGCCAGCGATTAAGGGCTCTTCCGTTATGTCCGTATAGAAAGAGTATATCGACGGGATGCCTTCAGCCATCTGCTCTACCTTAGTGAGCATGACATTGCATACTCCGCAATCAGGAGCTTTTATGTAGAAAAGGCATAGCCGATTGGCAGCCATCGCTTGCTCAATGTCTTTGATGTTTGTCAGGTGGTCCATAGTCTATTGGCTTTTTAAGGCCGTTGTTGAAGGGAAGATAGGCTGCCCTTAATATCCGATTAGTATTTCCTGAAGTCATACTTTGTCCTAAGTTCGGCTTTCTTTTCCTCGCTCTGGCTGGTGAAATAACCTTTCCAGCCTGGGCAGAAATTGATGTGCCAACGCCAGAACTTACCTAATAATGAATTGGGCTTATTGTCGTAGTGTGCCCTGAATTTGCAGTTTTCGCAATTATGTGCCATAGTTGTAATGTTTATTTCTTCCACGCATTTACTGCTTCTCCGATATACATTGGGCGTGTATGTTGGCAGGGATGGCAGCATACATCCGTTTGGGAACGTCACTCTTGAAACACTGTGGGAGCGGAAGGTGCTGCGTGCATTATGTTATAAAAGTTGTAGTAATTCGGTACAAAAATAATAAAAATCGGTTTAAATCAGCCATATTGCAAGTGAAGTTGTCTTGTTTCGGCAAATATCTAATGGGAAATGAGTAATTTTGTCCACCAGATAGAAAGAATAATAAATCTTATGGAACAATTTGAAGAACGGCTCGGCCCGACGAAACATCCGTTCGAAAAGGAACTATGCCAGGACTTGCACCAGTACCTTTTGTCTGTGAAAGAGATAGATGCTCGTCTGCCCGAGTGTCCCGATGTGGAAGAGAAATGGGAGCAGATAGCAGAAGCCTATATTCCCGACGGAATCAGAGAGTTCAATGACTTTCCGTCCGCTTCACTTGGATGGATGATGTATATAGGAATGGCTGTTGCTAAGTTCTGGGATGCAGAATGGACCATCTACTCTAAGGTTGACAACCTTTATGTCTACATGAGAGACAAGAGGGGTTACGACAGTATGGATGAATATATCCGTGAAGATGTGCTGTTGCTGAGAGGTGAGGACTATGCAATGCTGGAGAAGCAGGTAGGCGAATGTGCCTCGCGTGTCTATAATGCTCTTCGTCACCAGAACATTGAACCAGGAACCAAAGAGGCTTTTGAAGCCTACGTCTCATGCCTGCATCAGCTCTACCTGTTTGGTGCCGATATGCAGTTGAACAGGATGGGCTATCACATGACTAAGATGTAATAGACTTCAGTAGGTTGTTCTCAAAAAGGAATGATGCAAAAACTAAGCCTTCTACATATCGCCCTTGTCTACCTCGCTGCCATCAACGTGGTTGCTTTCTTCATGTATGGTATAGACAAGTGGAAAGCAAAGAAATCCAAGTGGCGTATTTCAGAGGCTACGCTACTGTTGATGGCTGTCTTTGGCGGAAGCATCGGAGCGTGGCTCGGGATGAAAGTGTGGCACCATAAGACACTGCATAAGAAGTTTCGGTATGGTGTGCCAGCCATCATCATAGTTCAAATCGCAATAATTGTCAGTTGTCTCTATGAATAGCAATATGGATCCGATGGGCAGAGCTATTGCCGATTACCACAAGGCGGGGACGGCAGACAGGCTGCGAGTGTTCTCCCCGATGTTTGAGGAGGACGAGATTCCCTTGGCTACGCTCTTCCGCAGATATGAGGATATGCCGCTGATAGAACGCAAGGCTCTCGATATGGCAAAGGGAAAGATGCTTGATGTGGGGGCTGGCGCAGGCTGTCATTCGCTTGTCCTCCAACAGCGAGGTGTAGATGTGACAGCCATTGACATTTCTCCTCTTTCCGCAGCGACCATGAGCGAACGTGGAGTCAGGAATGTTCGAGAACAGGACTTCTTTGCTCTGGAGGGAAAGTACGACACCATTCTAATGCTTATGAATGGAATTGGGATTGTCGGAACCTTGGAACGAATGCCTGAGTTCTTCCGTCACCTTGATAACATACTGGCTCCTGGAGGTCAAGTGCTGTGCGATTCGTCAGATATAAGCTATGTCTTCGAGGATGAAGATGGTATCGTTGAATACCCCGATACTGTTGGTTATTACGGAGAACTGAGTTTTCGGATGCAGTACAAGGACACCATTGGAGAACCTTTTGACTGGCTCTATATCGATGCTGACACCCTGAAAGTGCAAGCAGCAAGAAATGGATATAATGCCGAAGTAGTTGCTGAAGGAGAGCATTACGATTATCTGGCAAGAATAACGAAGAGGGTTTAAGATATGGAAACAAGAAAACAGATAGCAGCTGAGAAGAAGAGGTGCAATAGTCATAATTGCGCACAGGCTATCCTTCACACTTACGCTGATATAGCAGGGATTAGTGAGGACGAGGCCATGAACATTGCCGGAGCTTTCGGAGGTGGCATGGGAAATATGGAAGGAACCTGTGGAGCACTGGTCGGGGCTGGGCTTGTCTTGGGATTAGTCAACAAAGACAAGGCTGCGATTGAGCGAGAGGAGGGTAAAGCTTGCTTTGACTCTCCCGAGAGAGAGCAGGCTCGGCTGAAAGCCAAGGCTAAGTCCATGAAACAGATGCGGCAGATTATGACCAAGTTCCAGGAAAGAAACGGAGCGACCCAATGC
This sequence comes from uncultured Prevotella sp., assembly GCA_900318625.1. Lineage (GTDB taxonomy): Bacteria > Bacteroidota > Bacteroidia > Bacteroidales > Bacteroidaceae > Prevotella. Next base: position 90,684 of record ONLG01000003.1, on the reverse strand, counting down.
AAGCAACTTAAAGGTGTCGGTACAAAGGTCGTCTTGCGTGAGTGCCCACTGTGTGTAGCCGATGCAGCCGAATTTCTTGAAGAGCAAATATCATGCGGGTAGTGCTCGTTTTAAAGATAAGAAAGGTTGACTGATGGCTTGGAAATATAAATATCGCTGCAAGGAATGTGGATATGAGGCTGATGTGTATGAGGGACGTGGCTTGTTTCGTCAGCAGATAACGGCTATGATATGTCCAGACTGCAATACAGTCCAGAACATCGTCGTTGGTGGCATCATAGCCGACGTCGCCCCATCATACAGAAGTGAGGTAGGCCGCTTGTGCTTACAATGCGGAAGCGACAATATCAAAATCTGGGATATGCACACCTGCCCGAAATGTCAGGGAGAAGTAGAACCTACTGGCGAAAAGGAGTTCTGGACGTAAATAGAGTTATATAGCAATGTAAGTTCCGGCATTGAAAGGTTAAGCAAAACTGCTTCCATGAAAATATAAAAGTTGAGCAAGAAACGGTACAAGAGTAGACAATTTATAAAAGATCACTAACGGGGCATTTTATTTTCTTTGGTCGTATGAATATAATTATTTAATTTGCAACTGGTAAGATATTATTTATATGTTTCGTGATATGATGGAAACAAACAATATATTATCTGTTCTCCAAATGGCATTGTGCTTTTTTCAAGGTAGATGATAGAATACCCCCTACAGATCCCAGTTTTATGAAAAGAAAAAAGCCCGCTGAAACCAGCGGGCTTCTCATTGAGAGTGCGGAGAGAGAGGGATTCGAACCCCCGGTACCTCTCGGTACGGTAGTTTTCAAGACTACTGTAATCGACCACTCTACCATCTCTCCTTTGCTTTCTGAGTGCGAGAGTGAATACACTCTTTGTTAAAAGCGGTGCAAAGGTAGGCTGTTTTTTTTGTTTTTGCAAATTTTGCTTAATATTTTTGTACTTTTGCGGCATGATTTATCCGAATAATTTTGAAATAAAGATAGGCTTCGACGATATTCGGCACATTCTGAAAGGGTTTTGTCTGTCGCCGCTTGGCAAGAGCATGGTATACGAAATGGCTTTTTCTGCCGATGCCGCACAGATAAACGAATGGCTGCAACAGGTTGGCGAGTTCCGAAAGATACAGGAAGGCGCAGAGGAATTTCCGCTTGAGAACTTCTATGACTTACGGGAACAGATTGCCAGGCTTAAGATTGCCGGCACTCATCTTGAAGAACAAGAGCTGTTTGACCTTAAACGCTCGTTGCAGACTGTCAGTCAGATAGTCAGCTTTCTTCGTCGCAATCCCAATGGCGAAGGGCTCTCGGCTGCCGACTATCCTTTCCCGGCACTCTATAGGCTTACAGCCGACATACTCACTTTCCCGGAGATAGTCCAGGCTGTCGACAGAATATTGGATAAGTTTGGCCGTATCAAGGACTCTGCCTCAGAGGAGCTGCTCAGGATACGCAAAGAGCTGTCGCGCTTACAGGGCAGCATTTCCCACACGCTCAACTCCATACTCCGCTCAGCACAGTCGGAAGGACTTGTTGAGAAAGACATTACCCCCACGGTGCGCGACGGTCGTCTGGTTATACCTGTTTCCCCGGGATTGAAGCGCCGCATATCGGGCATCGTTCACGACGAGTCTGCATCTGGTAAGACGGTGTTTATCGAGCCCACTGAGGTGGTAGAGGCCAATAACCGCATCCGTGAGCTCGAGAACGACGAGCGCAAGGAGGTGATACGCATACTTAAAGAGATAGCCGCCGCTATCCGTCCACATTGGCAGGAGATGCTCGTCTCGTTTGGATTGTTGCAACATATCGACTTCATAAGGGCGAAAGCTGAGTTTGCCCGCCACACACGGGCAACCGAACCTCATGTTGCCAGCCAGCCGCTACTCGACATGATACAGGCCCGTCATCCTCTGCTTGAGCAGTCGCTCATTGCTCACGGTAAGCAGATAGTGGCCCTCGACATCAACCTTTCCGTCAAGGAAGATGGCGAAAAGCGTGGAGCGCTTCCGCATATATTGCTGATTTCGGGTCCCAATGCAGGAGGAAAGTCGGTTTGCTTGAAGACGGTCGGACTGTTGCAGTATATGTTGCAGTGTGGCCTGAGCATCCCCGTGAGTGAGCGGTCTGCGGTTGGAGTCTTCAACGACATTATGATAGACATCGGCGACGAGCAAAGCATAGAGAATGACCTCAGTACCTACTCATCGCATCTGACCAACATGAAGCAGATGATGCGTCATGCCAGCGAACGCACGCTGTTGCTCATCGACGAGTTCGGCACCGGCACCGAGCCTCAGATAGGCGGAGCGATTGCCCAGAGCGTGCTCCACCAGTTCTGCCGCCGCAAGGCATGGGCCGTGATAACTACCCACTATCAGAACCTGAAGCATTTTGCAAAGGAAACTCCCGGCGTTGTTAACGGGGCGATGCTCTACGACCGCAGCGAGATGCGCCCCTTGTTCCAGCTCGCCATAGGCCGACCGGGCAGCTCGTTTGCCATTGAGATAGCCCGCAAGACGGGCCTGCCCGAGGAGGTTATCAGCGAAGCCAGCGAGCTTGTGGGTTCCGACTACATACAGAGCGACAAGTACTTGCAGGACATCGTGCGCGACAAACGCTATTGGGAGGCCAAGCGGCAGACAGTTCATCAGCGTGAGAAAGAAATAGAGCGGACTATCCAGCGGTATGAAAGCCGGCTTGCTGAGATTGAAGAGAGCCGCAAAGAAATTCTGGCGCGTGCAAAAGAACAGGCTGAGAACCTCCTGCACGAAACCAACCGTCGCATAGAAAACACCATAAAGGAGATACGCGAGGCACAGGCCGAGCGCGAGGACACCAAGCGAATACGCGAGGAGCTGCGTGACTATCAGCAGCAGGTGGAAACGACGGACAGCGGACTGATGAGCGACGACGACTTCCAGCGCAAGCTGAAGCAGATTGCCGAGCGCAAGGACCGACGTGAGAAACGACGCAAAGAGCGTGCGCAACAGCAGCAAGAGGCTGCCGACCGACTGAAGAGTGCGCAGCAAAAGCTGAAAGAAGGTATGCCGCTGCAACCGGGCGACACCGTCCGCATAAAAGGGCAGACCTCGGTGGGCACCCTGGAGCGCATTGATGGCACGTCGGCAGTGGCCCTTTTCGGAGGTATGCGCACCAAGTTGCGCCTCGAGCGCCTCGAACACGCCGACCCGTCGGCACTCGCCTCGCAGACTAAGAGTTCGCAAACCGTATATACGCCTACCGAGAGCCGCATGACACGCACCACGATTGACGCACACCGAAGCACATTCAAGCAAGACCTCGACGTGAGGGGGCTTCGTGGCGACGAAGCAATCAATCAGGTGCAGTATTTCATTGATGATGCCATACTTGTCGGTGTGAGTCGTGTGCGCATACTCCACGGCAAGGGCAACGGCATATTGCGCCAGCTCATAAGGCAGTATCTCGCCACTGTGCCCAATGTTGTCGACTCGCGCGACGAGCATGTGCAGTTCGGAGGAGCAGGCATCACTGTTGTTGATCTCGAGTGATAAGCCCTATGAAGTGGCTTTAGGGCTTATAGGACTTATCAGCTCTTATTAGACTTATATGCCCTATAAGCCAATCGACCAGATCTAAAATAATAAAAGAATAGCGTAGAGTGATGCAGGTTTTGGAATATATAGCAGTTGGATTAGCCATAATAGCAAGCCTTGTATATGCGGCTTTCCGCATATACAAGGCTTTCCGTGGTTGCAGTCAGGGCAAGTCGGGGTGCGATGGATGCCCGCTACATCCCGGTGGTCGTGGGTGCGGCAGCCTGCGCAAGTAGCTCGCGCGCATTGTTCATGGCTGCTTCCGATATGCTGTCGCCCGAAAGCATCTGTGCTATTTCGCCCACTCTCTCTTCTTCCGACAGCTGTAGCATACGGCTTACGGTGCCTTGCGGGGTGTCTTCCTTATACACTTTGTAGTGGTTCTGGCCCCCTGCTGCAATCTGTGGAAGGTGGGTTATGGAAATCACCTGCCGTCCTTGGCTGCCCATCTCGTGCATTATCTGTCCCATCTTCTGTGCAATCTTTCCGCTGACACCCGTGTCTATCTCGTCGAAGATGATTGTAGGCAGCTTCACAACGCCGCTGATCATGGCTTTCAGGGCAAGCATCACACGGGCAATCTCGCCGCCCGAAGCCACGTTGGCTATGGGTTGCAGGGGCTGATTGCGGTTGGCTGTGAAGAGGAACGAGGTCTTGTCGGCTCCCGTAGGAGTGAGTTGTGGGGTGGGGGATATGTCGACAGCAAACTTCACGTTCGCCATTCCTAATGCCACGAGCCTGTCAGTGATGTGGCTTTCTATTGTTTTTGTGGCTTTCTTGCGAGCGGCGGTCAGCTTGGCTGCTTCTTTCCGGCATTTCTCGAGCTGGTTGTCCACCTGTTGTTGCAGTTCTTCGAGCTGGTTGTCGCTGTCGGTGAGGTGGGCGAGCTTGTCTGAAATGTCGTTGCGTATGGCTATCAGCTCGTCGACCGATGCCACGTGGAACTTCTGCTGAAGCGTGTAGATGCGGTCGAGCTGGCTGTTTATCGCTTCGAGGCGGTCGGGGTCGAAGTCCACGTCTTCCATCTTTGCAGCCACGTCGTTGGCTATGTCTTTCAGCTCAATATGCGTTGTCGAGAGCCTTTCGGCCAGTTCTCCCACGGCGGGAAACACATTGGCTATCTGTTCCAACTCCTGTGCCGCGCTCCTGACGGCCTCCACTGCGCCCCTGGCAGTCTCGCCTTGCAGCGAGTCGTTGGCCGCATAGAGTGCCGATTTTATTTCTTCTGTGTGCTCGAGAGTGGAACTTTCCTGTTCCAGTTCCTCCAACAAGCCTTCGCGCAGCGATGCTTTCTCCAGTTCGCCAAGCTGAAAACGCAGGTATTCCTCGTCTTTCTGGCTCTGTGCAATCTCCTCTTTCAGTGCGGCAAGGGCAGCCGTCAGTTCCTTGTACTTGGCAAAGTCGGCAGCATACTGCTCCATGAGTTCCCGGCTGTCGGCTATTATGTCGACCGTGTTCAGCTGGAAGTCTTCCTGTCTGAGCAGCAGGTTCTGGTGCTGTGAGTGTATGTCAATGAGCTGTTCGCCCAGTTTTCGCATTGCTGTGAGAGCCACGGGTGTGTCGTTGATGAAGGCGCGCGACTTGCCTTGTGCCGTCAGTTCGCGCCTGACAATGCAGTCGTCGGCATCGAAGTCGATGTCGTTTTCTGCAAAAAATGGGTCGAGTCCGTAGCCGTTGAGGTCGAAGTGGGCCTCAATGGTGCATTTCGCAGCCCCGGCCTTCACGGTCTTGGCATCTGCCCTCTGTCCGAGAAGCAGTCCCAGAGCACCCAGGATGATGCTCTTTCCGGCTCCCGTTTCACCGGTTATCACCGAGAAGCCGCGGTCGAAGCAGATGTCAAGTTCCTCAATGAGGGTGAAATTCTTGATATATAGATGTTTCAGCATTGCTGTGTTCTGATGGTTGTGTGATGTCGGTGGGCATGGCGCAGCCCGTCATGGGGCTATTGCTTGATCTGTTCCCATGAGTTGTTCTGGCTGGCGTTTATTCTGAAGAGTATGTCATAGACCGACTGTTTCTCTTTCTGCGTTCCTTTACCTTTATATATATTAGCCAGTTCGTCCTTCTTATAGTCGGTCCATATCTGTGGCAGCATACTCATCGGTCGGTCTTCGTGGGCTTTCTTCAGGTCGTTTTCGAGCGCGGAGGTTATGTTTGTGCGTCCGCGCTCTGCATTGTTGGCCATCTCGTCGAGCCCGGTGCGGTAGTAGTCGTACTGCAACTTGCGGAACGGCTGCATAGCTCCCTCCAGATAGTCGTTGATTATGGCAAAGCGGTTGCGGCTGTTCTCGAAAGCTTTCCAGCCAGTGAAGTTCATGTTCTGCGCGTTGTTGGTGAGATTCATGCACCGTTGCAGAACGTCCTCGCCGCCGTTGGGCGAGAAGCTGTCGAGGTCGAGCCCGATGATGAGCAGCGAATAGTAGCCAATGAGTGCCACAAGCTGGTTGTCAATGGTCTCTTCGTTGAAGTTGAGCTGGTCAAATTGGGCAAATTCAAAGTTGAAGTCGCGGTCCTGAATGTTGAACAGGGTTGTGGTGTACGACGAATTATATACCGGGCGGTTGGCCTGAATGGTTGCCGTGCAGGTGAAGAGGTTGGTGGCTGGGTCGTGTTTGGTCACGGTGATGTTGAAGTTGCACACTATCCGCTCGTTCTTCTGGAACTGCAGGCTTGTCCACTGGGTTCCGTTGATGAACTGTTCGAGCTGCTGTTGCAGGTTGTCGAACACTGATGCGTCGGTGCCCTGCACCTTCGAGTGGTTTATCGTAACCTTTGCCTGCAGCTCCTGAGCCGCCGAGGGCAGTGTGGCGCATAGCATCAGTGCGAGCACCACGGCTGTGAAGAGTTGTCGTTTCATGCAAACAGCTGGCTAAGTCGGTCGATGATGTCGGCAGCCACCTCGCGTTTTGGTTTCTTGGGATAGGCTGTTGCATCGTTGGCCGTGATTATCGTTATCTGGTTGTCGTCGCTTTGGAACGTTGTTCCCGGTATTCGCGTAGAGTTGAGCACGATGAAGTCTGCATTCTTCCGGCGCAGTTTTTCTTTGGCATTGGCTTCCTCGTTGTCGGTTTCCAGTGCAAAAGCCACTATGCGCTGCCCCGGCTGCTTCATGCGTCCCAGCTCGGCGGCTATGTCGTGGGTGGGCTTGAGGCGCAGCACCAGGTCGTCGCCCTCGCGCTTTATCTTGCTCTGTGCTGTTGACTCGGGCTTGAAGTCGGCCACGGCAGCGCAAAGGATGGCGGCATCGGCTTGTGCGAAGGCTTGGGTGGTGGCTTCGTACATCTGCTGGCAGCTCTCCACGTCGATGCGCTCAATGCTGTCCGAGCACTTCAGGGCCACCGGACCGGCAACAAGCGTCACTCTGGCACCTCGTGCGGCGCACTCCTCGGCAAGGGCAAAGCCCATCTTGCCGCTCGAATAGTTGCCGATGAAGCGCACGGGGTCGATGCGTTCGTAGGTGGGGCCGGCTGTGATGATGATGTGCCTGCCTGAGAGTGGCTTCTCCTCGGGCTGCTCGAAGAAGTTGCTCAGCGCGCTTACTATGTTCTCTGGCTCCTCCATGCGTCCCTTTCCTTCGAGTCCGCTGGCCAGGAAACCAGTTCCCGGCTCTATGATATGGTTGCCGTAGCTTCGCAGCACGTCGAGGTTGTGCTGCGTGGAGGGGTGCCGATACATGTCGAGGTCCATCGCCGGAGCCACAAACACCGGTGCTTTCATCGACAGATAGGTGGTTATGAGCATATTGTCGGCAACGCCGTGGGCCATCTTTCCGATGGTGCTTGCCGTGCAGGGGGCTATCAGCATGGCATCGGCCCACAAGCCGAGGTCTACGTGCGAGTGCCATGTGCCGTCGCGCTGAGCGAAGAACTCGCTTATGACAGGCTTGCTTGTCAGTGCTGAGAGGGTGATGGGGGTGATGAACTCCTTGCCTGCGGGAGTTATTACCACCTGCACCTCGGCTCCCTGCTTCACTAACTGGCGAATGATGAGGCAGGCTTTGTAGGCTGCTATGCTGCCTGTTATGCCCAGAACTATCTTCTTTCCTTTGAGCATTGTGTGGAGATGTGTTATGTTTTGTTGCTTGGTTCTGACTGATTACTGCTTCTTGCTGCTCAGTTCGCGCAGCCGTATGCGTGTGAGTACCTGCTTGGTGTTGTTGGTGAAGTCGCCTGAAATCATCCAGCTGTAGTATCCCGGGTCGCGGTGAAGCACGTCGGTTACGGCGTGTCCCTTGTATTTTCCGAAGTTGAAGTATTCCTTCTTCACGGGTTTTCCTTCGCTGTCGGTCAGTGGATTGCCACTGTTGTCGGTGAGCTGCTTCCACACTATGCGTCCTGCAAAGTCCACGTTGTCGTTCATCTTCGAGAAATCGGCCAGGAAGTCGATGTCGTTTTGCAGCACCCTGTCGGCCTCTTCCTGCCGTCCCGGGGCATACATGTCGAGCTGTCCTTGCAGCACGCGGTAGGTGGCTTCGGTGTCCTGGTCGGCAAGGTGGGCCTGGAAGTCGTCTTCCATCTTGTGGCCGGTGTAGAACTTATATGCTGCGGCCAGGTTGCGGCGTTCCATCTTGTGGAATATAGTCTGCACGTCGATGAGTCGGCAACTGCCGAAGTCGAAGTCGATGCCTGCGCGGAGCATCTCCTCGGCAAGCATTGGTATGTCGAAGTGGTTGGAGTTGAAGCCGGCAAAGTCGCAGCCCTTGAACTGCGTGGCCAGCTCGTTGGCAATCTGCTTGAAGTGTGGTGCGTCCTTGACATCCTTGTTGGTGATGCCCGTGAGCTGTTCCACTTCCTTCGGAATGGGCTTTCCGGGGTTCACAAAATAGTTCTTGCGCAGCTCCTCGCCGTTGGGCATGAGCTTGATGAAGGATATTTGTATCACTCTGTCCTTGACTATGTCGAGCCCCGTTGTTTCGAGGTCGAAGATTATCAGCGGACGTTTGATGTTTAGTTTCATGTTCTGTTTCTGCTGAATGGGTTAGGTTCGTATGGGCTGTCTGTATGCCGAAATTGGCTGTCGGCAATCCTTTGCGGATGCCAACAGCCAATAGTCTTCTGGTCGTTGCCCGCTGCCGAGGTGTCAGTCGTTGAGCAGCATGGGCATTATGAGCATGAGCACTTCTTCGTTCTCAGGCTGCTGGGCAGGCACTATCACGCCCGCTCTCGACGGGTCGGCCAGCTCGATGATTACCTCGTCGCCGTCGAGGTTGTTCAGTATCTCAATCATGCTCGAGCCTTTGAAGCCGATGCTCATTGGTGTACCGTTGTAGGAGCAGGTGATGTTCTCCTCGGCGTTGGTGGCAAAGTCGATGTCTTCGGCCTTGAGGTTGAGGTTTCCGCCTTCGATATGGAAGCGGATGAGCTGGCTGCTGTCGCTGGCGAAGGGCAGTATGCGTCGCAATGTGCCTATGAGACTGCGGCGGTCGATGCTCAGCTTGTTGGGATTGTCCTGCGGAATGACGCTGTTGTAGTTGGGGTAGCGGCCTTCGATGAGGCGGCACGACAGCATGGTCTCACCGTAGGTCACTTCTGCCGAGCGCTCGTCGAAGCGTATGATGACCTCCTGGTCGTCCTTGCCCAGGATGTTCTTCAGCAGGTTGGCTGGCTTCTTGGGCATGATGAACGCTGCCGGAGTGTCGGTCTTGAAGTCGAAGTTCTTGTTGCGCACCAGCTTGTGGCCGTCGCTGGCCACGATGGTGAGCCCGTCGGTGGTCAGGTCGAAGTAGATGCCGTTCATCACGGGGCGCAGCTCGTCTTGTGCGGTGGCAAAGAGCGAGCGGTTGATGTTGTCGACCAGAGCCTGAGAGGTGAGCTGTATGGTTGTAGCATTGTCGCTGATGGGCTGCGTGCGCGGGAAGTCGTCGGCATTCTGGATGGGGAAGTTGTTGGAACCGTTCATGTAGCTGATGTAAATCTTCCACTCATCGTAGTTGATGTCGATTGTCAGCGGCTGCTCGGCAAGCTCTTTCACTGCATTGAGGATGGTGTTGCTGTTCACGCAGAAGTTGCCCTCGCCCTCACAGTTGTCCGGGTGGAGCGTGGTGCGCATGGTATTTTCGCTGTCGGAAGCTGTTATGACCAGTTGCCCGTTGTGTACCTCGAAGAGGAAACTGTCGAGTATAGGCAGCGAGTTCTTGCTGTTGATGACCTTGGCAAGGCCGGAAAGCTGACTGCTTAGGGTGTTGCTCGAAATGTTGAATCTCATTGGTATGCGGTTTTGTTGTCTTTATTTGAATGTTGTTACGAAGCACAAAAATATAAAAAAACGTGTTCTCAGGCAAAAAAATGATTTAAAACTTTCAGCGTGGCGGCTTTTTTTATATCTTCGCACTCGGAAAAACAAAATCATCAACCATGCTTCTTGCCCGGCACGGGGCCACCGTCGGCTCACTGGCCGGGAGCGGGAGGCTATAAAAAGTTACCAAAATGGATATAGAAGGAAAAATAATTGCAGCCCTGGAGCCCCGTAGCGGCACGTCGGCTCGCGGCGAATGGAAGGCTCAGACGTTTGTCATCGAAACACAGGACCAGTATCCGCGCAAGATGGCTTTCGACGTTTTCGGAGCCGACAGGCTGGCTCAGTTCGCCATTAACGTGGGCGACAATCTCAGGGTTTCGTTCGACATAGATGCCCATGAGTACAATGGACGTTGGTTCAACAACATCCGCGCATTCAGCGTGATGCACGTTGATGCTGCTGCCGCTGCCGCAGCAGCACCCGTGGCAGCTGCTCCGGCTCAGCCGGCTGCTCCTGCGCCTGCTCCGTTCCCCCCGGCAGCTGAGGGAGAGTGTGGCAAGCACTTGCAGCACTCTTCCTGCCTGCTTGTAGCTGCTCATGGTGCGCGCTATGTAGTCGAAGCGGTCTTCGTCGTAGTCTTCGTATCGAAGTTATGTGGCGTATAACTTGAGCCCTGAAAGGGCGAAAGGCTCAGTCGCTAATCACATATCTCTCGTTGTATGCTATTCCGTAGTGTTCCAGGAACATTTTATATTCTTCCTCAAACGTCCGTTTCTGGTGATGTTCGTTCTGTCGGCGGATGTAGCTTATTGTTTTATCCAATATTCCGGGACTCACGGAAAGTGCTGCGTAGGCGTCTTGCCATGCGAAAAGCTTATAGTCTGGATGTTGTTGTTTAATCCACTTGCTGCTGTTCGACTTTATATCTCTAACGAAATCGGTTAATGGCATGGCTTTTGGCAGTGATGTGAGAATGTGTATGTGGTCTGACATCCTCACTAATGAGCTTGCCATGATTATTTTGGTTGTTTCTGTCGCCCTTTCAGGGCTTTATTTATAGTAGAATTACTCATTTGCCGGGGGCTTCACCCCCGTCTGTGTTCTTCTCGCCCCTTCGGGGCTGTTTCAGGCTAATGCTTCGTATGTCCTTTCCTATGGACTTTGCATTGTTGCAGGCGGAGCCTACAGGTGGGCAGTGATGCCGAGGCGTAGCTCGAAGGTGTGGGCTTTGACGTTGTCGTAGAACTTGTAGTGGGTGTGGCGGTAGAACCTTGAGCCTGACACTACGATGCTCCAGTTCTTCTTCAGGTCAAATTCTACGGTTGGGTTGATTACAAACAGGCTTGCGTTACCTTTGTCGCCCTGCGCGTTAAGGTGCAGCGGGTCGATGGTGGAGAGGTCTTTCTGCTCGTAGCCCTTCCATGTGAAGATGCGGTAGTACTGTGCTTTGAGGATGAAACGCCCGAAGTTTCGCATCTCGAGGTGCGTCTTCGACTTTATGTTGAAGCCGCTGCCCATGTTGTAGTCGCGGTCAATCACGTTGAAATAGTCGCTCTTGGTGCCTCCGAGAAGTATGCCCGTGATGAACAGCCGCTGCTCTAACCGCGTGATGACTCCCACCTCTGGCAGCTGCATGATGATGCCGGGGCCGAAGGCGGCAGCCTCGCTGATGCGGTAGGGAGTGAGGTCTGAGCCGTTTTTCACTGGCTTGGAGTCGAAATAGTCGAAGTGCTGGTAGATGCCAAACTCGCCGTTTACGCCGCGCTTGCTAATCATCGGTGTGCTCCATAGCCTGCCCAGGATGTGCAGCCGGTTGATGATGGGCTGGTTCTTGCTCAGTCCGAAGGTCACCTCTGCGTCGAAAAAGTCGTATGGCGAGTTGTTTCCGTCTTCGTTGACGGCATCTCCATACTCAAGGAAAAGGTTGATGTAGGGGTTGTGCTCGCCCCTGAACAGAGCGCCGTTGTCGGCCAGATACCTGTCGCCGACAGAGATAGAGAAGTCGAGTGGGATGCGTCTGTGGTCGTGATAGCGCGTCCTTTCGCTGCGAACATACCATGCGTCGCCCGTGGCAAAGCGCTTCAGCTCGCCCATAGGGTTGAACACGGTGGCTGCGGCCTCTCTCCAGAAGCGGCCCCAGCCGCGCTTTGAGTCGTCAAGGAAGATGCGGCTGATGCGGTTTGTGACCTCTCCGATGCAGATGCCGCCGAATGTAGTGGCTATCAGGTCGTTGATAGCAGGCGGCTCTATCTCGCCCAGAAACTCCCATTCGAGCGAGCCTATCATGGAGTAGGGGGCTGACTCCCAGAAGCTGAGGCCCTGCGAGCGGGCTGAGTTGAAGTAGAGGTTGCCGTGATAGGGGTGCATGAACATGTTGGTTGAGAACTGGTCGTTGTCCCATACAAAGCCGTTCTTGAAGTTTTCGCCCCATGTGTGGAGCGTGGTCTTTGCGAAATCCTGATTGGTCACGAAGCGGTCGAACAGGTGTACGCCCACGTTCACGCCCGTAACTTGCGCCAGAGCCCACCACGGGTGCTTCTTGCCCAGCCCGGGAGCCAGCAGCGTGTCGCCCTGCTCGGCTGGCTTCTCCTTCCACCGGGCAGCGTTTGGCCGCTGCATACCGTTCTTGCGGCGGAACGTCAGTCCTGCCTCGACGAGCATACGGCTGCGATACTGGCGCCAGTGGCTGTAGTAGCGAGTGTTGCCCCAGCCTGCCGACACAAAGGCTCCGAGGCGGTCGCTGAACTGATAGTCGGCGTTGATCCGCGCCTGCAGGGAGAACAGTCGCTTGGGCTTGTCCGAACTGCTGCTCTCGAAGGTCTCTACATGGAAATAGCCCACGTCGCCGCTCAGCGAGAAGCGCGGCGACAGCTGGAAGTATTGGCCTATGCGGTAGAACAATGCGCCCGAGAACTTCTTGTCAAGGCCCATATAGTGGGTGCCCACACCTATTATATTATATGTGCTGCGGTTGCGGAAGCGCACGGCTGCGTTCAGCTTGGAGCTTGTGCCGCCGAAAGCCATGACGTCGATGGTGGTCTTCGGGTTCACGTTTATGAGTCCTATCTTGTGGGCTATGGTGTCGCGGGTGTAGTTGATTAGTCCTATCTGCCAGCCCTTGGGGTGGTGCAGGGCCACGTTGATTAGTCCCACCTGCGTGCCGTTGAGCGTATCGGCATAGTTGTAGGTGGCAAACTGCGCACCGCGCATATATCCCGATGACACATTGAGCATTGCCGACAGCTGCACTCCGCGTTCTATTCCACGCGAGATGTTCGAAACGGTGCTGAGCTGCATACCCTTGAGCGGGCTTATCGAGATGTTACTGACTCCGGCGAGCTGAAATCCCTTGGTCTTGTTGGCCACGTTTGCTATGCCGTTTAGCTGCATTCCGCGCAGCGTGTCGGTAAAGTGTATAAGGCCAAAGCTGAAGTTTGTGGTACGCGTAGAGTCTCCGGCATGGCGGTGACCTATGTCGAGCGAAATGCCACGCTGCGCCAACGACGGCACGGCGAATGTAAGGATGCTGAGCAGCAGGGCAAGGAGCTTTGCTTGTTTCATACTATGTCAGTTTGTTCTAAGGTAGTTCTAAAAGCCTTTGTCTTTGGTAGCAGACTATATGTTTTAGCCTTTCTTTTATTGTTTGCGGCCCGTCACTATTTGTACGGCAGCCGTAAGGTTTGTACAAGGCTGTTGTACTGTTTCTACGGGGCCTCCGTAGCAAAACGGAAGCCTACGGGCGGAAGTCCATCTGGTCGATGATGCGCTGTGTGGCCTTGTCGTTGCACGGCATGATAGGCATGAAACCTTCTTCCAGATTGAAGTATGTGGCAAGCACTTGCAGCACTCTTCCTGCCTGCTTGTAGCTGCTCATGGTGCTGTGGCAAGCACTTGCAGCACTCTTCCTGCCTGCTTGTAGCTGCTCATGGTGCGCGCTATGTAGTCGAAGCGGTCTTCGTCGTAGTCTTCGTATCGAAGCATGGCGAACATATCGGCCAGATGGTGGAGCGAGAGTTCGTTGCGCCTGTGGTGGTACTGTATGTTATCTATTGCCGTGAAGATGCGCCTCAGCAGCGGTTCCTTGGCGGTCAGCCGCGCCAGCTGCTGGCTGCGCTCCTTGTTCTGGTCGAGCAGATGGTCGGTGGCGAGCGGGCCGCGAGCTTTCTTCAGTGGGGTGGGGAAGCGGTCTATCTCGGCTATGTTGATGTTGGGTACGTGGAGCAGCAGGTGGGCTGTTGCCTTGTCGGCCAGATGGCGTATGTCCTCGTCGTGGCAAAGCAGCATCACTCGCTGCCATTGTGCGGCGTTGAGTGTGCGCAGCGTGCGCATCCTGTCGCCTGCTATAGGTGTGTTGTCGGTGTCGGGGGCAGTGCCTATCCGCAGCAGCGAGCACACGGCTTCGCGCTCAGAGGATGTCATCAGGCGGCGATAGCGCGTATCTATGACCTTTGTATAGAATTTCAGGATGGCTGCCGCCATATCTGTCGCAGTGATGGTGCTGTCGAGAATGGCCGAGGGCACGATGCCTATGCGGTCTTGCCAACCCAGCTTACGCAGGCTTTCGCCCTCCTCGCGGCTCGTGGCAAGCACGCCTTCGGCAGCTTCGAGCATCGTCTTCTGGAAGGTTATGCGCTTGAGCAGTTTCTCCGTGGGCTGTTCGTAGCGCATGGTGTAGGGCATGAGCCCGCCGTGGGGCGAAATCACCACGGCAACTCCCAGCTCGCGCGCGGTGGCGGCGACGGAGGCTGCCTCGCGGTTCCAGCAGGCATGGATGTGCAGAATGTCGGGGCTGAACTCCTTGAGCCGCTTGTCGGCACGCTCTTTCTGGGTGAGCACGCCCACTTCGGCACTCTCTTTCGTGGCCGATACGAGCAGCGACACGTAGCTCGTAGTGAGGTCGTCGGCCTTCAGTTCGGACAGGTAATGCAGTATTCGCATCCTTTTTAATTCATAATTTTTAATTCATAATGCTTGATTCGTAAGCTCGCAGGCTGCCAGTTGCTTCCAGTCTTTTCATCATGGGGGGACTGTGGGGGGCTTGGCTTACAGCTTATGGCTGATAAAGTCGTTCTTGTCGGCTCGCCAGTAGCGCAGGCGAGTGGCAAGGCGGTGCCACACCGTGGCAAGCTCGTAGGGCAAGAGGACCAGTGTGGAGAAGTTTTCGCCGAAACGGCTCGTCACTTTCTTAGCCCACAGGGTGCGTAGCGAGGTCAGGATGATTATTCCAACAGCTGCGGCAATGACTGCTATCCATCGTTGAAAGACGGCTGCCGTAGCTGCCACGGCAATGAAGGCCGTCAGCGTGGCGTGAAGCGCGGCTGCATCAATCCACACCATGCACCGATGGCGCATCGAGCGACGCAGGTGTTGGCGCGTCTCCATGTAGAACAGGTGCTTGTTTACCCACGTCTTGCGGCTCGGTGCCAGCTCTGTCAGCCACGCGTCGGGCGCCAGTTGCAGTGAGGTATTGGTGCCGTCGGCATACTTGTTCACAAGGAAATCGTACTCGCCGCGCAGGTATTTCAGGTTGCCGCGGAAGCCCTCGCCTTCGTTGAATACGCTCTTGCGCAGCAGCAGGTTGGCGCACGATGTGCGGTAGGCGGTGCCGCGGCGTGCTTCTGACAGCAGATAGAGCTGGTCGAAGAGGTGCTTGAAGCGGCGGTACGATGGCGTGTCGTCGTCGTAGCGCGTGTGACCCATCACTATGTCGGTCGACGGGCTGCACTCCGAGGCCATCAGCGCGAGCCACTGGTCGCTCTGCGGCACACACTCAATCTCGGTGAAGAGCAGCCATTCGCACTTCGAGGCTTTGGCACCGAGGGTCATGGCCAGCTTCTTGCGGCTCATGTAGCGCGAGGAGTCGGGTATGTAGGTGTGATAGAAGCGGTCGTTGTGCTCGAAGCGCTTGAGCACATCCTCGGTGTCGGAGTCGCCTTTCCAGGCCACAACAATCACTTCGTACTTGCCTCCGTACTGCTGCGACAGCAGGTGGGGCAGGTTCTGCTCCAGCTCGGTGGCTTTCTCGTGGGGCGTGAGCACAATGCTGATGCTGGGAAGGGGGGCTTCCGTGGTGGTGTCCTCAGTGTCTTCGGCTGGCTGGCTTTCGATTAGCGGCAGCAGCTTTCTGCCGCGGAAGAATGGGCTCAGCAGCGGAGTGGTAAGTGCCAGCAGCAGTATGGCGGCGCAGGTGTAGATTGTCGGTAGGTCTATTTCAAACATCTCAATTAGTTAATAGTTCTTATTGGAAGAGGAAGGGGAGCCAGCCGGCTTCGCCAAACCGTCCTTGCTCCCATCCCTCTTGGGTTTACAGGTCTTCGGTGATGTAGCCCTTGGGCAGCTTGCGGCAGTTGTAGCAGCTTGCCATAATCTCGCCGTAGGCTCCTGCCGACCTCAGTGCGATGAGGTCGCCGCGCTTGGCTGCGTTCAGGTCGACAGCTTTGGCAAACACGTCGCTCGACTCGCATATCGGGCCAACCACGTCGTAGGTCGCCGGAGCTTCATCGCTCGAAATGTTTTCAATCTTGTGGTATGCCTGATACAGTGCCGGACGTATGAGGTCGGTCATTCCGGCATCCACGATAAGGAACTGCTTGGCGGTGCCTTGCTTGATGTAGAGGGTGCGCGTGATAAGCGAACCCATCTGTCCAACTACCGCGCGGCCCAGCTCAAAGTGCAGCTTCTGTCCCGGGCGCAGCTTCAGGTGGCGGGCATAGGTGGCGAAGTAGCTCTTGAAGTCGGGTATAGGAACGCGGTTGGGGTGCTGATAGTCGATGCCCAGACCGCCTCCCACGTTGATGTTCTCAACCTTTATCTTGTGCTTCTCGAGCTGTGTCTGCAAGTCGTTGATGCGGTTGCACAGCGCAGCAAAGTCGTCCATGTTGAGTATCTGCGAACCGATGTGGAAGTGAAGACCCGTGAAGCGCACGTTCTTCATTGCCGCAGCGGTCTCGATGGTGCTCTCCATGTCGCGCATGGAGATGCCGAACTTGTTCTCGGCCAGCCCGGTTGTTATCTTGGCATGGGTGTGGGCACCCACGTCGGGGTTGATGCGGAAGCACACCTTAGCCACCTTTCCCTTGGCTGCGGCAAGCTCGTTGATTACTTCCAGCTCGGCTGTGCTTTCCACGTTGAAGCAGAAGATGTCCTTGTCGAGGCCGAGGTTTATCTCCCAGTCGCTCTTGCCTACTCCGGCATAGACAATCTTCGAGGCGGGAAAACCGGCTTCGATGCAGGCTTGTATCTCGCCGCCGCTCACGCAGTCGGCACCCAGCCCGGCCTGACAGATGATGTTGAGCACCTTAGGATTGGCGTTGGCCTTTATCGCGTAGTGTACTTCAAAGCCCTCATAGCGGCCAGCCTCTCGGCGAATGGTGTCGAGTGTGGCCCTGAGCAGAGCAGTATCGTAGTAGTAGAATGGTGTCTGTAGCTTTTCAAACGCCTCTACGGGGAATGTTCCTTTCATTCTTTTTCAGTTTGTTTGTTGTGTCGTGGTTTAGTCTTTATACGCGAAAGCCCTCCCGAAGCCATGCCGTGGCGGCCTCGGGACAGCTTTTCGCTGCGTGATAGTATCGTTGTTGTGGCTATTATGCAAACAGTTCATCGCTAAGTGCTTGCAGGGCGCGCTTCTTGTCCATCTCTTTGATGAGGAAAGAGATGTTGTAGTTGCTGCCGCCATAGCTTATCATGCGCACGGGAATGTTCTTCATGGCATCGAGTGCGAGGGTTTCAAAGCCCAGGTTGCTCCAGTCAAGGTCGCCCACAACGCAGATAATACACATATTAGAGTCAACGGTCACGGTGCCATACTTCTTCAGCTCGTCGACAATCTCGTTGAGATGGTCGTCGTTGTCGATGCTTACCGAAACGCCTACCTCGCTCGTTGCAATCATGTCGATGGGTGTCTGGTAGCTCTCGAATATCTCGAACACCTTGCGCAGGAAGCCCGTGGCGAGCAGCATACGGCTCGACTTGATCTTGATGGCTATGATGTTGTCCTTTGCTGCCACGGCTTTTATCTTGCCGCGAACGAGCACGTTGTCGATGATAGTGCCTTCGGCATCGGGCTCCATGGTGTTTTTCAGCCGCACGGGGATGCCGGCATACTTGGCAGGCTGCACGCAGGTGGGGTGCAGAATCTTAGCTCCGAAGTAGGCAAGCTCGGCTGCTTCCTCGAAGTTGAGCTGCCGAACAGCCTCTGTCTTCTCAACTACGCGCGGGTCGTTGTTGTGCATTCCGTCGATGTCGGTCCATATTTGGATTTCCTCTGCGTCAAGTGCTGCGCCCACGAGTGATGCTGTGTAGTCGCTGCCTCCGCGCTGGAGGTTGTCCACTTCGCCGTATGCGTTGCGGCAGATGAAGCCCTGTGTGATATAGATTTGCTGTTCTTCGTTGTCTGCCATCACAGCGCGGAGCTTCTCCTTGATGTATTGCGGATCGGGTTCGGCGTTCTTGTCGGTGCGCATGAAGTCGAGTGCTGAGAGCAGCACGGCCTTTACGCCACACTCCTGAAGGTAGTTCACCACCATGTTAGTGGAGATAATCTCACCCTGTGCGACGATGCTCTTCTCCTCGAAGCTTGTGAAGAGATCCTTGGTAAAGGTGCGCAGGTAGTCGAATTCCTCCTCAAGGAACTGGCGGGTCTTGGTCTTGTACTCGTCGGTAGAGTAGAGTTCTTCGACGTGTCCGAGGTATTTGCGCTCCAGCTGGTTTATCACCTCGTTGGCTCCTTCGGGGTTTTTCTTATACAGATAGTCGGAAATCTCAATGAGCGTGTTGGTTGTTCCGCTCATTGCCGATAGCACTACAAACGTCGGTTCGCCCGATGCTGTCACTAATGAGGCTACGTTCTTCATCCGCTCTGGCGTGCCGACGGATGTGCCTCCGAATTTCATTACCTTCATATTCGTATCTGTTTGATGTTGTTACTTATATTGTCGGCATCTGCTCAGTGGCTGCGTGCTCTGCGGCAGGTGCATTGTTGTCGTCGTCTTCAAGCCCAAGGTCAACGTCGTTGGTGGGGTCGTCGTCGTAGAACTCGGTCGAGACGTTGCGTATTTCATGGTCTTTGAAGCGGTAGACGATGCCGGGGAAGTCCTTGATAAGCTGCTGGTTGTGGGTCGTCATAACCACGGCAGTGCCCTTCTGACATATTTCGTGGAGAAGGGTGACGATGTTTCTGGCTGTTTCTGGGTCGAGATTGCCGGTCGGTTCGTCGGCAAGTATGACGCGCGGCTCGTTAAGCAATGCCCTGGCAATGGCTATGCGCTGCTGTTCGCCGCCCGAAAGCTCGTGCGGCATCTTGCTTTTGCCTTCGAGCATATCCACTTGCTTGAGCACGGCTGTTATGCGTTCGTCGATTTCGGCTTTCTTTTTCCAACCCGTGGCGCGCAGCACGAACTGCAGGTTGCGCCACACGCTGCGGTCGTGGAGCAGCTGGAAGTCCTGGAAGATGATGCCCATCTGTCGGCGCAGGGCCGGTATGCGGCTGCGCTTGATGGGCAGCAGGCTCTGGCCGAGCACCTCTGCACGTTCGGCATCGGTCTTGTCAATGTCGAGTTCGCAGTAGATGGTCTTCAGCAGCGAGCTCTTTCCCGAACCTACACGGCCTATGAGGTAGATAAACTGTCCCTCTTCGACCTGAAAGTCTACATCTTTCAGAATGAGTTTCTCGTCCTGATAGATGTTCGCCTTTTTGTAATCAATAAGCAAAGCCATAGTGGAATGTTGTTTACTTGTATGTTGTTTGTCTGACATGCTATGCTTTTGCCTTCTCCATGCGGCGCTTGCGGTCCCACTGCGGGTCGTGGCGCTTCTGCAGTTCGAGGGCAATGTCCTCGATGCGCAGGCCCTTGGCTGTCAGCAGAACGAGCAGATGGTAGAGCATATCGGAGGCTTCGTAGACCAGTTTGTCGTTGGTTCCGTTGGTCGCTTCGATAACAGTCTCGAGGGCTTCTTCGCCCAGTTTCTGTGCCATCTTGTTGATTCCTTTGCGGAAAAGGCTTGTGGTGTATGAGCCTTCGGGCATCTGTTCGTGGCGCTTTTCTATGAAATCTTGCAGCTCGGAGATGAAGTCCATCGGGCTGCCGACGTTGTCTTCGCCCCAGCAAGTGTCGGTTCCGGTGTGGCACGTGGGCCCTACGGGGTTCACTCTCACCAGCAGCGTGTCGTTGTCGCAGTCATTCTTTATGCTCACAAGGTTGAGATAGTTGCCCGACGTTTCGCCCTTGGTCCACAGCTCGTTGCGGCTGCGGCTCCAGAACGTCACCTTTCCGGTGCTGACGGTCTTCTCATAGGCTTCCTTGTTCATAAAGCCGAGCATCAGGACATTCTTTGTCGTGTTGTCCTGGACTATGGCCGGAACCAGTCCGCCCATCTTTTCAAAGTCTATTGTCATAGTCTTACGTTTATATTTTCCTTGCTAAGATAGTGTTTCAGGTCGGGGATGGCAATCTCTCCGAAGTGGAACACGCTTGCAGCCAGTGCCGCATCGGCCTTGCCGAGGGTGAAAGCATCGCGGAAATGCTCCATCGAACCCGCTCCGCCGCTGGCTATTATGGGTATCGACAGCGACTCGGAGAGGCGTGACAGAGCATCGTTGGCAAAGCCTTGCTTCACTCCGTCGTGGTCCATTGAGGTGAAAAGGATTTCTCCCGCACCCCTCTGTTCGGCTTCCTTTGCCCACTCGAAGAGTCCGCGCTCTGTGCGTTGGCGACCGCCTTTCACGTAGCAGTGCCATCCGTCGCTGTCGTTGCGTGCGTCGATAGCTACCACGCACACCTGCGAACCGAAGTGACTGGCAATCTCGTTGATAAGCTCCGGGCGGCGAAGGGCAGCACTGTTGATGCTCACCTTGTCGGCTCCGGCGTGCAGCAGACGCTCCACGTCCGACAGCTCGTTTATTCCGCCGCCTACGGTAAAGGGTATGTTGATTTCGCGTGCCACCCTTTCAACCATCTCGGTGAAGGTCTTGCGCTCTTCAAAACTTGCAGTAATGTCGAGGAACACCAGCTCGTCGGCACCGGCATCGCTATATGCCTTGCCCAGCTCAACGGGGTCGCCGGCGCTGCGGAGGTTCACGAAGTTGGTGCCTTTCACCGTTTCGCCGTTCTTCACGTCGAGGCATGGGATGATGCGCTTGGCCAAGGTGTGATTGGTGATTGGTGATTGGTGATTGGTGAGGGGGCTTGCAGCGTTGCTGTCGGGCATCGGCAGCCGGTTGATGTCAATGCGGCCTTCGTAGTATGCCTTGCCGAACACCACCGAGGGGATGCCTTCCTGTTGCAGCGCAAGAATGTCGTCGGTCGACGATACGCCGCCGCTGGCTATGAGGTTGATATGCGGATATTCGGCCATTATGCGCTTGTAGAGTTCTGTGGCAGGTCCGGCCAGAGTGCCGTCCTTGCTTATCTCGGTGCAAAGCACGTTGCTCACGCCATGCTCCACGTATCTGCGCAGGAAAGGCAGCAGGTCTTCCTGAGAGTCCTCCTTCCAGCCGTTGATGCTCACTTTGCCGCCTCGCACGTCGGCACCGAGTATCAGCCGTTCGGCACCATACTTGTCGAGCCACGAGAGAAACAGCTCGGGCTTGGTCACGGCGATGCTTCCCACCGTCACCATAGCAGCTCCGGCGCTGAACGCTTTCTCTATGTCGGCCTCGGTCTTGATGCCTCCGCCGAAATCAACCACGAGGCTTGTGGCGCTGGTGATGGCTCGCAGCACATGGTCGTTGACCACGTGGCGCGACTTGGCTCCGTCGAGGTCGACCACGTGAAGGCGCTTGAAGCCGAGTCGCTCGAACTCCTTGGCCTGTGCCACCGGGTCTTCGTTGTAGACGGTCTTGCAGTCGTAGTCGCCCTTGGTGAGGCGCACGCACTTGCCGTCGATAAGGTCTATGGCTGGTATAAGTTCTATCATGGTCACTGTCGGAGGTCTAAGAAGTTGCGTAATATGCGCTCGCCCACGGGTCCGCTCTTCTCGGGATGGAACTGGCAGGCATAGAAATTGTCCTTGTGCATGGCCGCAGAATAGGGCAGTATGTAGTTTGCCGTGGCTGCGGTGTGGTCGCACAGGGGCACGTAGAAGCTGTGTACGAAGTACACGTAGGGGTGATTGGTGGCTGGCGTACCGGCCTCGGCCAATCCGCTGAACAGCTCGGAGCGCATCTGGTGCAGGCTGTTCCATCCCATGCAGGGCACCTTGTCCTCGTGGCGTTGTGGATGGAAGCGCTTCACGTCGGCATCGAAGATGCCTATGCAGTCGGTATCGCCCTCCTCTGAGTGGCGACAGAGCAGCTGCTGCCCCACACAGATGCCCAGCACGGGCTGCCGCAGATCCTTGATAAGGCTGTCGAGCTTGTGCTCGCGCAGGTATTTCATGCAGCCGCTGGCCTCGCCCTGTCCTGGAAACACCACGCGGTCGGCACCGAGAAGCTGCTCCTTGTCGTCGGTAACGAGCGGTTCCACTCCCAGGCGGCGCAGTGCGTTGACCACGGAGTAGATGTTTCCGGCGTTGTATTTTACTATTGCTACTTGCATTAGAATTAGCTTTTGCGGTGTTATACCTATTTATATATAATGTGTCAGCATCAACTGAAGATGATGGTCTTGTTCTTGTAGGTGAGTATCTTGCGCTCTATGTGCTTGCTCACAGCCCTCGACAGCACAATCTTCTCCAAGTCCTTGCCCTTGAGCACGAGGCTTTCGGGCGTGTCCTTGTGCGTGATGCGTGCCACATCCTGCTCTATGATGGGGCCGGCATCAAGCTCGGCGGTGACATAGTGGCTCGTGGCACCGATTATCTTCACTCCGCGCTCCCATGCCTGGTGGTATGGCTTGGCACCGATGAAGGCCGGAAGGAACGAATGGTGGATGTTTATGATGTGGTGCGGATACTGGGCAATCATCTCGTCGGAGATAATCTGCATGTAGCGGGCCAGCACGATGAACGTGACGCGGTTTTCGCGGAGCAGCTCCATCTCGGCTTTCTCCACCTCGGCCTTGTTCGAGTGGTCCTTCTTAATGCTCCATACGTGGTACGGTATGCCGAATTGGTCGGCCACGTAGCGCAGGTCTTCGTGGTTGCTCACTATGCAGGGGATGTCGCACTGGAACTCTCCTGCCTTCCAACGGGCCAGCAGGTCGTAGAGGCAATGGCTCATCTTCGACACAAAAATGGCCATGCGCGGGCGCTCGTCGTTGAAGTATAGGTTGAACGTCATTTCGTAACGCTGAGCATAAAGCGTGTCGACATACTCGCGTATCTTGTCGCGCGGTATGAGGAAAGAGGCCAGTTCCCACTCTATTCGCATGAAGAACATACCGTCCTCGTGGTCCACATACTGGTCAAGATATACGATATTGCCTTTGTTATCCGTGATAAACTTGGTCACTTCTGTGATGATGCCCGGCTTGTCCTGGCAGTGCAGAAGCAGTATTGCTGTTGGTTTCATGTCGTATTTGTGCTGTAATCGGATTGGCTGTCCCTTGCCCGCGCCGTTTTCTGAGGCTGTGCGTGCCGGCGGCTGCATGGCTCGCGGCGAGTGTCAGGGGGCAGCTGGTAATATTATAATGTGATAAAAACGTTGCAAAAATACACATTTTTCCTGACTTACATATCAAAGTGCAAGGAAATAAACCACATATTTGTTGGCCTTTGTTGCCCGAAGTGATAAAAATATGCTATCTTTGCCATGTGTTAAACGAACTAAAACCTCAATAAACTCATGGAAAAAACACTGGTACTGTTGAAGCCCAGCTGCGTGCAACGCCAGCTGATAGGCGAAGTTGTGAACCGTTTCGAGCGTCGCGGACTGCGTATCGCAGGTATGAAAATGATGCAGCTCGACGATGATATACTGCGTGAGCACTATGCCCACCTTGTCAGCAAGCCCTTCTTCCCAACGCTGGCTGCCTCGATGAAGGCATCGCCCGTGGTGGCGCTGGCCCTCGAGGGCATCGATGCAGTGCAGGTGGTGCGCACCATGACGGGAGCTACCAACGGACGCGCAGCCGCTCCCGGCACCATACGTGGCGACTACTCGATGAGCAACCAGCAGAATATCGTTCACGCTTCTGACTCGGTAGAGAATGCTGCCATTGAGCTGCGCCGCTTCTTCAAGGATGGCGAGATCTTTGAATACAAGAGCGGTGCCCACGAGTTTGTCTACGGAGCTGACGAGTGTTAGCCCTTAGAAATAGCCTCCCTTAGTCCCAACAAGGACCCCTCTCAATCCCCCCAGGGGGGGGGAAGGCTTATAGGTCTTATAAGGCTTATGGAACTTATAGTACCTATATGCCTTTTGGGAGAGCCTTTCGGCTCCCTCAAGGGGGGGAGGAGGTTTTTTTAATTATTCATTGTTCATTATTCATTAACCAATATGGCCCATATTGGTCGGTAATATGGCCCATATTGGTCAGTAAGATGGCCCATATTACTTAGTAACGAGATGCTTGTTTCGGGCTGTCAGGCATGGC